>NZ_NOLI01000090.1:0-32256 GCF_002245975.1 Nostoc sp. 'Peltigera membranacea cyanobiont' 213
CTCACCAGACCGGGAAACGCTATACTGATGTTAATTTGAATAAAATTAAGCAAAAAAGTATAATTTATAACTCTATAAATGTGTCAGATATTTTCTTATCTACGCATTAACCATAAATTTCTGCTGGATTAGTTAACAATACAAATCTGTTGTCTATAGGACTAGTATTTGATTTATGAAAAGATACGTAGGGTGTGTTAGCGACAGCGTAACGCACGATTATCAAGGGTTTGATGCGTTACGAACTGCGTTCTAACACACCCTACAATACCTAATTTTGTTCAAAAATCAAATATGATTCCTATAGTAAGTAACAATTCAATGAATACATAGAAAAACTGAACAACCATAAATATATTTTTTCATAGAAGCATCATAATTGAGTCAAAGTTTTGGGTTATTTTTCAATATAAGTCAACTTAAGAAGCAATGCGGTGATTGATAAAGCAAATGTTAATTTTTAGTATGTTGCTTGATAAACATAATATAGGTTATATAAATCTTCAGTAAAAATTGAACATAAGCAAACTTTAGATTTTGCATTTACTAACCGAGCGGCATTGTAATTGATTGCAGTAGCAATTATCACAGATAATAATTTAAATATCACTAAATACACTTGTGACAACCTTAGTCAAAAAAAGCAAAGAGTGAGATTAGACGTAATGTTGATTTTAAAGAATAATGTTATTTACAAACTGATGTTTCTCATACAAATTATGTATGAAGATGTGCCAAACCATATTCTGACTTAAGCCTGAGAAAGAAAAACGAACTTCAAAGGAGCAAAAATACACACATAATCAATAATTTAAAAATTTTTAGTGCATTCTTACAAAGAGATAGTCTCACAATTTTATGTATTAATTCGGAGATAGTTTATGTCTGAAAAATTAAGAAATCTTCTGGAAAAACACCAAGATTTCAAAAAATTAAACAATCTTTTATCTAGTTGTAGCTCCATGATGTTTGTCGATAATCTCGCAGATTCTGAATCTCCATCGCCTATAACTATCTGGAAAAAAATTGCAGGTTTTGATATTAATCCTACCCAAAAAATAGCTGAAGATGTACCTCTTTGTGAGGTTAGTGTGTGGTTTCAAGAAAGACTATGGGAGTTGAATATTAGCAAGGAGATTTATATATCAATTGGAGGATTAAGCGGTTTATCTTGGGCTAAGGTAAAGATATTATCTCAAGAGAATTGGCTATTGCATATTTGGAAACACGGAAATTATGAGATCGTTGTTTTAAACGATCGGAAGAATAAAGCCATTTGTCTTTTAAAAGAAGAATACTTTTGGGAACTGTATATATTATCAATTTAGAAAAAATGCCAGTAGTTCTTATCAAATTAATTTATCCATGATGTCTTTGGTAGTAAAGTAGCAACAATTACTTGACTGCACCGATTTGGAATTTACCCCAAGTATTGATGGAATATAACGTTTACTACTATTAGCTCTTGTCTTGCAGTTATTTATAAACAAGCCAGTCAGATTTTTAGACTAGCCCTACTAGACTATCTATTGCTGTCAGGGCGACAAAATATTCTAAAATGCAGATAAAATAAGCTTCAGCTTCATAAAATAATTCTGTAATAAGTTCAGTTGAAGCTTATTGAATTAGGATGCTGTTAGCAAAATAGATGAAAATGTCTTATGATACACAACCTTGCTAACAATAATCTGTTAATAATATCAAATCTGCTTAAGAAAAAACCATCTGTTGGTATTCAATTAGCAGACTAAGGATTAATAATGAGTAAAGTTTTTTAGTCTATGATTTTACTCTGATGAAAAAATTTGGTTAAATAATCAAGACTTATGCAAAGTGAACGCATTGACAAAAATTAATTTCCACGTCATACTTAATGACAAGTTTATCCAAGTTTTGATTGCATTTTTATTAGCGCTTCGTTGTTCTTGGGAGTTAAGTTTTCTGGTTAGCAATATGTATTTTACGCTACTGGATTAGATGTCAAATTAGGATATAACTTAGGAAGCTTTGAAGTAACACCACCATTGATTTTCACGCCAAAATAGTGAGTTTGGGCGGTAAAAGCTTACAACAATTCATATAAAACCAATTTAGACACATCCAGTTTATTAAGGTAAAAACCCTAGAGGAAAAGCCCTCTTGGTAATTTACAGATGAGTCTATATCTAATCGACTAAATATAACCAGGCTATCCCATAGAAAACAGAATTGGAATGAAAATATGGCGGTAAATAAAGAAAGCCGATTATTCACAAAACCCGTAGGGCGATCGCAAGTAATTTTAGCAGCTTCTCTCACTCTAGCGGCCGGATTAATAGCTTTTTATAGTTTAGTACCGTTTTGGTCTAAACCTAAAGTTGTGACACCAGCAGCGAATCCACCAAAAGCTGTGACTCCTGCGAAAGTTGCTATAACCGCCTTGGGACGTTTGGAACCAGAAGGCGAAGTTACATCTTTGACTGCTCCTGCTTCCAATAATGGGGTGCGAGTAGATAGACTGTTAGTGAAAGAAGGAGATACGGTTAAAGCAGGGCAATTACTGGCTTATCTAGAAAATTATGGTCGTTCTAGAACAGCTTTGCAACAAGCTTTAGACCAACTGCAAGTTGCTAAAGCTAAATTAGCGCAGGTGAAATCTGGAGGTAAAACGGGAGATGTTGATGCTCAAAAGGCTGCGATCGCGCGTTTAGAGCCACAATATAAAGGAGACGTTGCTACCCAACAGGCCACAATCGACCGCATCCAGGCGGAAGTAGACAACGCTCAAGCTGAGAACGATCGCTATCAGCAATTATATAAACAAGGTGCGATCGCGGCTTCTGTAGCAGATACCAAAGCCTTGCAACTCAAGACTACACAACAGCAGCTAACAGAAGCCCAAGCCACCCTCAAGCGGACTCAAGACACATACCAAGCACAACGCAAGCAAGCAGAAGCGCAACTCACCAGTATTAGTGAAGTGCGTGGTGTAGATGTTCAAGTCGCGCAAACCGAAGTCAACAGTGCCACAACTTCTGTTCAACAAGCAAAAGCCGACTTGGATTTAAGCTATATCAAATCTCCCATAAATGGCAAAATTTTAAAAATCCACGCCAAAGCCGGAGAAGTCATCAGCACCAGCAGAGGATTTGCTGAAATCGGTAAAACATCTCAAATGTTTGCGATCGCAGAGGTGTATCAAACCGATGTTCAAAAAGTGCGTGTAGGACAAAAAGCCACAATTAGCAGCACTGCATTTACTGGAACAATAAAAGGAACTGTAAAAGAGATTGGTTGGCAAGTTGACAAGCAAAACATCTTCAGCCTCAACCCCGGTTCAGACACAGATCGCAGAATAGTTGAAGTGAAAATATCCATCGATAATCCCGCAGATAGTGAGCGCGTAGCTCGTTTAACTAATTTACAGGTAGATGTCGCCATTCATATTTAGTCAATTGGCATAAGTCATTGACAAATGACAAATGACCGATGACAAATTACCAATGACAAAAGACAAATAAATCCATGAATTTCAAAATTCCTTTAGCATGGCTACAGCTAGCCCAGCAAAAATTTCGTTTACTAATAGCTGTAGCCGGGATTGGTTTTATTGTACTGCTAATGTTTGTGCAACTTGGTTTTCAAGATGCTCTTTATTCCAGTGCAACCGCAGTGCATCAAAATCTCAAGGGAGATTTATTTGTAGTTAGTTCGCAATACAAATCTTTAACCTCAAATCAAAGCTTTTCACGGACTCGTTTGTACCAATCTCTGGGGTTTGATGGCGTTGAGTCAGTTAGCCCTATGTATTTACAATTTGCTAAACTGAAAAATCCGGCAACTAGTGAGAAATATTCAATATATGTTATTGGTTTCGATCCAGGTAGACCTGTGATGAATCTCCCAGAAGTGGAGAAAAATTTAGATAAACTAAAAATTCCTGATGTCGTACTTTTTGACCGAGGTTCTCGCCCAGAGTTTGGCCCAATAGCTGAAAAATTTGATGCTGGAGATACTGCACAGACAATTGAAATATTTCCCTTCAATTCATTAATTGGCTATAGAGTCAGAATTGGCGGCTTATTCACATTAGGGCCTTCCTTTGGGGTAGACGGAAATTTGCTTGTTAGTGACTCAACTTTTTTGAGGATAAATCCCAATACTCGTCCGGCAGATATGATAGATATCGGTTTGATTTCCCTCAAACCTGGTACTAATGCAGAAACAGTACTAAAAAGTTTGCAAGCAAGTTTGCCTAATGATGTCCAAGTCTTTACCCGCCAAGGCTTCATTGATTTTGAAAAAAAATATTGGGCTGTTAGAACCCCCATTGGTTTTATTCTTAACTTGATGCTGACAATGGCTGCGGTTGTTGGTGTGGTTATTGTCTATCAAATTCTCTACAGCAATATTGCTACACAGTTCGTTGCTTACGCCACTTTAAAAGCAATTGGTTATGCCAATAGATATTTGTTGAATGTGGTATTTCAGCAAGCTTTAATCTTGGCAATCTTAGGTTATATACCAGGATTTATTACTTCTGTCTTGTTATATAGTTTTGCAGCAGAAGCGACTAAATTACCAATACTTATGACCACTAATAATGCATTGATAGTCTTAACTTCAACAGTTCTCATGTGTATTACTTCTGGAGCGCTTGCCATCAATAAACTCCGTTCCGCAGATCCGGGAGATATTTTCTAGCTATTTTTAGCAGCAAAATCAGCGAATCTTTTTGCCTGAACTAAACTCAAAAGTAAGCATTGGTGTAGCCTCTTCACAGAAACCTTTTTCTTTATAGCAATTTTAGATTTCTGATTAAAAATCTTTACCAAAATCCCAATTTGGTATAGCTTCAAGTCTTTTATCTAGCAAATCAAATTCACCAATTTAACAATAGTTTCAATCTTATGAACCTCAAAGACAAAACCCTGCTAATTACCGGGATTGATGAATTTGTCGGTTTGCGTGCAGCCGAGTTAGCCATAGCGCAAGGGATGAAAGTTCGTGGACTACAAAGTTCTACAGAACAAAACAAACAATTACACAATTTAGGTGTTGAAGTAATTATTGGTAGTATCACCGATTCTACTATTGCTCAAAAAGCTTGTCAGGGAGTAGATATCGTTTTACATACAGATCAACTAGCCGAAGAAGCTGGTGCAATTAAGAATTTTCGTGATGTTAATGTTGGCGGTACTGTCAACATAGCTAAAGCTGCTAAACAGGCTGGTGTAAAAACATTTGTGCATCTATCAAGTGTGATGGTTTACGGTTTCAACTATCCTAATGGTGTTGCAGAATCTGGGCCGCTTTCGGGCGAAAATAATCCCTATTGTCAAACAAAAATAGAAGCTGAAACAGCAGTTTTAGAACTAAATAATTCTCCAGATTTTGGCATCATCGTTATTAGAGCCGGAGATGTTTACGGACCAGGAAGTATACCTTGGATAGTCAGACCGATTTTGATGATGCGTCAAAAATTATTTGCCTGTGCCAATGATGCTAAAGGAGTAATCAATCACGTATATATAGATAACCTGATTGATGGGATCTTTCTAGCGATAGAAAAAGAAACCTCCGGTGAAATATTTAATATCACTGACGGACAAGAAACTTCTTGGAAAGAGTATTTTATGCGTTTAGCAGCAATGGAAGGTTTACAAGCACCCCTTTCATTATCGAAAGATGAAATCAAGTTGTTTCTAAAGCTACGCGTTCAAGGACAAAAACTTTTTCGGAAAAAAGTTGATATCTTACCAGAGTCGATAGATTTTATGACTCGTCCCTATGCTTGTTCTATTGTCAAAGCTCAAAGTCTGTTAAATTATAAACCAGCAGTCGATCTAGAATTAGGAATGCAGCGAACACATGAATGGGTGCAAAAAACAGATATTCAAAGCTTGATGAAATAGTCAAAATATTTTTGGAATCATTGTTGGATTGTAAGGAGTTTGGAGTTAATGACTTCTAACTTCTGAATTCTTCGGTTGCATCTGCCTAACAATTATCTGCAATTGAGAACTAAATAATCCACAGATTTTCCAAATACTTGTTTTATATGACTACTAATCCTCCACGTTTAAGTATCGGATTACCTGTATACAATGGTGAAAAATTTATCAAAGAAGCCATAGATTCACTCTTGGCTCAAACCTTTGAAGATTTTGAGCTAATTATTTCAGATAATGCATCTACAGATAAAACTGAAGAAATTTGTAGAGCTTATGCTGAGAAAGACAAACGTATCTGTTACTATCGCAATGACAAGAACATCGGTTGCGCCCGTAACTTTAATCGCGTCTTTAAATTGTCTTCAGGTGAGTATTTTAAGTGGGCAGCTTATGACGATCTACATGCTCCAGATTTTATCAAGAAGTGTGTTGAGGTGCTTGACAAAGACCCTAGCATAATCTTGTGTCACTCCCATACATATTTCATTGATGAAGAGGGGAGTTTTCTCCAAAACTACAATATTAAACTCAAGGCAGATGCACTAAAACCACACAAGCGTTTTAACGAATTGCTGACGAAACATTTATGTTATCAATGTTACGGAGTAATTCGCTCCAGTGCCCTGAAAATGATACCGCCGATGGGTGGTTACGGTAATGCAGATGGAATTCTTTTATTAAGACTTGGTATTCTTGGTAGGTTTTATGAAATCCCTGAATACCTGTTTTTTGCCAGAAGCCATCCGCAACAATCAATGAGTATGTATTTCCCTAATTATATGTTGTTTGCTAACAACACTAAAAAACCATCGTTGAGTATGCTACCTGATTTTTATGCCTATACAGTGTGGTTTGATTCAGCAAAGAAAGGACAAATTTTATTGCCACATTGGAGAATAATTTGGGAGTATTTACTCTCTATATGGCGTAGTCCCCTGAGTTGGGATGACCGGCTGCGTTGTCATCTAAGTCTATATCGGCAGTTAAAAGGGACAGAATATCTTTTGCTGAAAGATTTACTAAAAGTGCTGCAAGGACTTTGGAAAGGTTTGCAAGCAGCATCAATTAAAAAAACTCAAGTTTTACATTGAACAATTAGTTAAAAATAAAAGCTACTAAATACAGCTTTTATCCAGCCCCAAGACCACCTATTCTTTACTACAAAACTATGCTGAAACTATCTCAATTATCTCATTTTTTACTTGCTACTTTAGTGAGCTTCAGCTTTGCTAAAACGGTAAATGCAGAACCAACTGAAACACTAAGTGTTGTGGTAAATGGCATACAACACAAAAAAGGTGAGATTTGCTTCAGAGTTTACGCAACTGAAAAAGGATTTCCGATGAGTAATTCTAGTGGATCTCAAAGTGGCTGCGCTAAGATTACTGGCAATTCTGTTAAAAAAGAATTCTCTGGTTTGAAGCCTGGAACTTATGCTGTCGCCGTGGTTGACGATCAAAATGGCGATCGCAAACTCAATAAAGACTTTTTTGGTATTCCCACAGAAGGTTTTGGGATTTCCAAAAATCCAACTGTGTCCATACAAACAGGTTCACCAAAGTTTCGTGATGCCAGTTTTGTTGTAAATAAAAATACAACGGTCAACATAATCATGAAGTATTCGCTGGATTCATAAAGGCGGTTGGGGACTGGGGACTCCTTCTCTAGGAGATACTTCTGATTTTCAATCCCCAGTCCCTAATCCCCAATTCCCAACAATCAAGGCAAGATTCTACCGGAGATTAAAAATTTAATGGAAGATTTGGCGATATTTTTGTCTAAGTCTTTGATGGGTTGGCTGGTTATTCAGGTGTGTTTTACGCTTGTATTTATATGGTACCTGCGCTCATCTAAAAAAAACTTATTACCAGATGACCAGTTACCCAAAACAGCAGTGATTCTTTGCCTACGCGGAGCCGATCCGTTTTTGCCTAGATGTTTGCGATCGCTCCTGAACCAAAACTATCCACACTATGATTTAAAATTGATCGTTGATAGTCACGAAGATCCCGCTTGGAAAATTGCCAGTGAAAGCATCACGGAGCAAGAAGCGACCAACGTTCAAATTAGCCCTTTGCGAATAGTACGCAACAATTGTAGTCTCAAATGTAGTTCTTTAGTCCAAGCTGTCCGTGAGTTGGATGATTCCTACAAAGTGGTTGCCTTAGTAGATGCTGATACCATAGTCCATCTGAATTGGCTGCGAGAATTAGTTAGTCCTTTAAGTGATGCTAGAGTAGGGGCAACAACAGGTAATCGTTGGTACGTTCCGACAGGTAGGTATTGGGGATCTTTAGTACGGTATATCGGCAATGTATCCACAGTAGTGCAAATGTTTATCTTCCAGATTCCTTGGGGTGGGAGTTTGGCTGTGAAGACAGAAGTGCTTCGCCAAACAGAACTGCTAGATAAGTGGGGACAAGCTTTAGGCGAAGATTTTATGATGCACGACATCCTCAAAAAACATGGATTCCAGGTAAAATTTGTGCCTTCGCTGCTGATTGTAAATCGTGAAGAGACTGATTTATCCAACTTAATCGACTATCTCAAGCGCCTAATACTTTATTCTCGATTGTATCACCCGCGTTGGTTAGCTTTAGTCAGTGAAGCTGTTTCTAGCATTTTGTTTCCTACGACACTGATCGTTTTAGTTCTAGAGTCATTTTTAGAGGCAAAATGGGAAGCTGCGGCTCTCTTCTTAGTCTGTTATGGTGTCTATACTTTAGGATTACTGTTGATAATGCTCGTGTTGGAATTAGAGATCCAGCGAGTGGTTCGCTCTAATGACCAGATGATGCCTATGGGCAAGCCGTTGCACGTCTACGCCAAATTATCAGCTGCTACAATTATCAAAATGTTGATTGGGATTCCGCTAACACAGTGGGTTTATGGGTTAGCGATGCTATCATCTATTTGGATTTCAACAGTCACCTGGCGCGGTGTCTCCTATCGAGTTCAAGGGCCTTGGAATGTCCGGTTAGTGGAATATCGCCCTTATCAATGGTTAGATCAGCCTATTGATAGCAAGGTTTCTCTTTGAGTTAAATCACTAAATATGAACTAGGGCATGAAAGTTATTACACTAAACATTCCCTAGTATTCAAGTTAGATTATCTTATATTTAGTAGAAATATCCTAGCTATAACCCTTGTCAAAATACAAGTTTTTTTGCGAATTTTCAAAATCCACTTGTATTAAGATCGAGGGTTTAGACAAATATATTAAGGGGAATTTTGACTTAGCAACTTGGATATTTTGATAGTTTAAGCCAAGGTTTATAAGCATCCACTTCACAACCCACACTTTTGACTGTTTGACAATGTTTAAATCCTTCACTTAACAGTATTCGTGGTAATTTCTGAGCTAGATAATCAGGATGCTCATGAAACATTTGCTGTGTAAATCCTAAATTCAAAACCAGTATTTTCGTGAAATATTCCCCTTTTCTTCTATGACTAAGCAAAAACTTCGCATTGCACTATTTACAGGCTTGTATGCTCCTTTCTTGACTGGAGTTTCTGTCGCAGTTCACCAACGAGTTCGTTGGTTGCTAGAACAGGGACATGAAGTTTTTCTAATCCATCCGCAAATCAGCGATCGCTACCCCAAAAATGTAGGCGATCGCCCCATGCAAGGTTTGAATGAAATTCAGTCTTTCCCTAATTTCTCTGCTTACGCATTCCCCACAGAACCACTGTTATTCTATAAGTCTCTTCCTCAACCGTTGAGCTATCGCCATTGGAGTGATACCAAGTTGCTGGAGAAATTTAAGCCTGATATTATCGTGGTTGAAGAAGCCGCGCAAATGAGAGGTTTATACTCATTTTTCTTGCAAGGTTATGGTCGTCCCATCGGTGTCGAATACGCAAAACGAACAGGCACGCCAATAATATCACTCTTCCATACTGATATCGTTGCGTATATCAAATATTATTTTGGAGATAAATTCTTTAACTTTGTTCGTCCGATTATTCCCGTTTTAGTCAAGCAATTTAGTGAGTCTTATGACTTTAATTACTTTTCTTCTAAAGAACAACTCACTAAATACGAAGAATTAAAATGCCAACGGGCTGAATATGTGCCTTATCAAGGCATTGATTGCGAAAAATTTCACCCGCGAAACATTTGTTACAATCCCATTCCTAACGACAATCGACCAACTATTTTGTTTGTTGGACGCATTACCCCGGAAAAGAATGTTAACCAATTGCTTGATATCTTTCCAGTCATAGCTGCCAAAATTCCTGATGTCCATCTGGTGATTGTTGGTAGTGGCCCGCTAGATGAAGAGATCCGTCAGCGGGCTAAAAAGTTTGGATCGGGTATTACTGTATGGGGCGAGTCTCACGGTACGGAACTTTTAGGTTGGTTTGCTAGAGCGGATATTTTTGTCAACCCCTCCGTTACCGAGAACTTCTGCACTACAAATAATGAAGCACTGGCTTCTGGAACCCCTCTGGTTGCTGTTGTTGCACCTTCAACCTCAGAACAGGTATCTCCTGGTCATAACGGCTTTCTTGCTCAACCTAACAACCCTACAGACTTCGCCCAAAAGGTGATTTCGATTCTAGAAAATCCTGATTTGAAAGCAGATATGACTCGGCACGCTCGCCCCTCTATACTTGACTTTGATTGGTCAGCATGTATGCAAAAATTTGAACACAAACTTTACCAGATTGTTGAAGGATCGCAGAAGGTGGAGGTAGGTACAGGTGGTATAAGACCATAACGAGAACAAACACGATCGCTAACACTGCAACTTTTTGTATCAACGAGTTTTAGGATTAGGGACTTCCAATTAAAAAAATATCCAATTTTGTAGGGTGCGTTAGCGACAGCGTAACGCACCGCCAGATATCTCGGTGCGTTACGGCTTTCGCCTAACACACCCTACTGTATATTTTATTTTTTGGAAGTCCCTTAGCAAAAGCTGTGAATTGATAAAACTTTGAATTTTTCTCTTCCCTACCAGGCTGCAACTTAGATGCATTGACTTGCAACTTAGTTATATCGACCTGCAACTTAGATGCATTGACCTACAACTTAGATGCATTGACCTGCAACTTAGATGCATTGACCTGCAACTTAGATGCATTGACCTGCAACTTAGATGCATTGACCTGCAACTTAGTTACATTGACCTGCAACTTAAATGCATTGACCTGCAAAAATAAAACACCTTACTAGCGTGACAAAAGTAGTAGCGTTGGCGTAGCCCACCGTAGGTATCGCTTGCTGGCAGAACTGAAATTAATTATCTTAAAACTTTGTAGTATAAATTATATAGAAATAACTCTGTGTCTTACTCATACTAAACACATCCGACTCGTACTGCCGTAGTTGCAGCCTCAGTGCGGTTGGTTACTCCTAACTTATTTAGTACCTGGCTGACATGATGCCTAATGGTAGAAGGACTCAATTTCATCCGTTGAGCGATCGCTTCATTACTCAATCCTAAAGCCAGCAGTGCTAAGACCTCTTGCTGTCGCTTACTCAGTTCATAGATAGCTTGGGATGATGGTTTGCTTGGTTGCAGCAACACCTGAATCACCTCTGCTGCCAACATAGATCGACCGATCGCAGCGGCTCGTATGGCATCCGCCAACTCATCAATCGAGATACCCTTGAGCAAGTAGCCAATAGCTCCGGCTTGCATTGCTTGCTGTACCAAGTCATTCGCTAGAAAACTCGTCAAAATTAAAACTTGAATTTCTGGGTATTTTTTGCGGATAGCCCTTGTTGCTTCTGCCCCATTCATTCCCACCATCATCAAATCCATCAGCACCACATCTGGCTGCAACTGTTCGCACAAATCTACTGCCTCATCTCCATTACGCGCTTCACCCACTAATTCCATGTCATCAAACGCCAGCAAAACAAATTTAATACCTCCCCGCAGGATTTCATGATCGTCAACTGTAATCACCCGAATTGGTTTCAATGATTTATCTTTTTCCATATATAAATCCGAGTATTAAAACTATTTTTTATACATTTACATGATTGCTCTGTTTTCCATATTTATCCGTGAGATTCTTAATCTTTAATTTTTCATTTCCTGCCAGTAAATCGCACAAAAATCCCACAACATAATATCAAAATCTGTCTTTTCTAAATAATTTGATGGAAATAAACATAACTATGTTAAAAAGCAAATACGCTTAAAACCCTTACCAATGACAAATGACAAATGACAAATGACAATCCTAGTAGTTAATTTTATTTGTACCCAATACCCAATTCCCTACTCCCCACTCCCTATTTTCAAAACAGCGATTGACCAATTCAAGACAATCTCAGTCCCCTCCCCTGGATAGCTTGACAAATGGAAAGTAGCACCAATTGACTCAGCCCGTTCTTTCATAATTGCTATTCCCAAATGACCAGATGGTATTTTGTTGTAGTCAAAACCACAGCCATTATCACTAATCCGCAGGACCATCTTTTGTGAATCACTGTAAAGACTAACTGATACTTGCGTAGCTTGGGCATGTTTAATAATATTATTCAGTGCCTCTTGAGTAATGCGGCAGAAAACAAGCTTTACCTCATCAGATAGAGGCCGATCGCCTTCTACCGTCGTTATTACCTCTAAACTTGTCCGTCCGAGAATTCCCTTGATTAAATGCTGTAGCAATTCACCTAATGGTTTATCTGTCAAACCACTAGGACGCAACTCAATCAGTAGATTCCGCATTTCTGCTAACGCCCCCTGTGTCATTTGGGCAAGTTCCTCTAATCCCTGTTGGGCTGCCTCTGGGTTGCGTTGCCAAACTCTAGGCAAAGCTTCGGCAATTGTTGCCACAGTAAACAATGTCTGCGATACTGAATCGTGTAAATCACGAGCGAGGCGATTTCGTTCTAATTCCACAGCTATCTTCCGTAGGCGTTCGCTTTCAATCAATTGTTCGCGTAGCTTCACTGCTTGCATCAACTCCTTCGTTAGGCGTAGACTCATAATTACCACGAAGGACAGAAATCCATATTCACTGAGATATAGAGATTTAAACACTCCCAAATCAACTAGGCGATCGCATTGAACAGTTCCGACAAAAATTGCCAGACTTAAACTTAAAGTTAGCGCCGCTTGCTTTTCACCGCGCCGATATTGACGATAACAAGCGTAAAAAGCGAAAACTACATTACTGATTAAAGCTAAGAATTGGAACCCAACCAGGGGATTGATTGTACCTTCTGGGTGGGTAATCGTTTCACCCCAAGGTAAAGAGATGCTTGATAAACTGCTAATTTTGGAGTAGAGAATCCCAATTGGTGAAATTTGATTAATTAAAAAGCAGATAAGGTAAAGGCTATTCAGTGTTAAAAGTAGACGTACTGGCTTAACTTTGGTATATACAGCCACAAACCAGACGCAAGAAATGGCAAAAACATATCCTAATGACGATACAAGCTTTCTGGCATATATATAACTTTCTAGATCAATGGCTTTGTATTTGCCTATCAGAGCCAAGATATAACTACAAATTACTAAGCAGGTTAACCCAAAGCACCAGTGCAGCCAGGGTTTTAACCGCCCAAAGGCAATTAACAGGTGGAGCAGACCGACATACAGGCAAATGCCAGCAAATAAACCCAAAAGGGTCGGAATAATAGTCATTACCTGTTTAATAAGAAATTTGTTTTATAAATCAACCAGCAATATCACTGTACTTTACTACTAGGATCAATGACCTAGTACAGTATGGGTCATCGATCCTAGTTAAAAATAGGACACTTGTACGATGCATTGATCAATGCGATCGCTGTACAATTCATAACGCCAATGATTTAAACAAATTTTAGCGATCGCCTTGCCTCTGCGGTCAAAGCGCACAGGTGCAAAAGCTTGTGCGCCAACACGATTAAGTAAAAACACTGCATTGCGTAGAGATGTTGCAATACAACTTCTCCACAAATGTTGATCTGAAAATACCTGTAAATTAATTAAATCTGTGTAATCAACTTCAAAAGAAAATGAATAAAATCTTGTCTTGCAAAACCTTGTTGTTTAGTTCTGTTATTGCTTCCACACTACTTGCCACGCCTAATGTTGTTAGGGGTAACGACTTGTCAGCACGAGAAACTAATAATAATACAGCACGTTGTAGCCAAAATGTCGGCGGTTCTTATCTGACAACAATCTTCAACTCAAACGGCACAATCGGATCGCGTGGAGTCATAACACTTACCGAAGAAGGTAACTTTTTTGTCATTGACTCCAATCAAGGTGGTGTTACCAACGTCTTTAATCCCTTTAGCAATGGACAAGGTGCTTGGAAGTGTAATAGCAAAACTGGGGTCAGCGCCAGATCGATTACCTTTGCTTTTCCAGGAAGTGCAGGATCTACTGGTAGCATTGCCCGCTCTGACTATCAAGCCAGCTTTAATCCTCAAACGCAGACAGTACAAGGGACTATTACACTGCGTTTTTTCAACCTCAATGCTAATCCCTTATTAAATAATGTCCCACCTGTAGCAACATTCAACTTCTCAGGGCAACAAATCAAACCCGCCAATTAACCATAATGACTTCCAAAATCCACTTTATCTCCGGCTTACCTCGTTCTGGTTCCACCTTACTCGGAGCGTTACTGCGGCAAAATCCCCGGTTTCACGCCAGCATGACTAGCCCCGTCGGTAGTCTGGTGAACCGAATGCTAGAAGCGATGAGCGAAGATAATGAATTTTCAGTCTTTATCACCCCTGAGCAAAAACGGGCATTAAGCTTAACTATCTTTTCCACCTTTTACGAACCCCAAGCTCAAAAAGAAGTCATATTCGATACTAACCGCTTGTGGTGTGGCAAATTGTCTTTAATTCAAGAGCTATTTCCTGGCTCAAAAGTGATTTGCTGCGTGCGGAATGTCGCTTGGATTATGGATAGCATCGAACGGCTGATTAGAAAAAACACTTTTGATGTGTCGCGGATGTTTAATAATGCTGCTGAACGCTCCACAGTTTACACCCGCACCGAAGCCTTGAGTCAAGGGGGACGGTTAGTGGGGTTTGCTTATAACGCCCTCAAGGAAGCATTTTATAGCGAACATAGCGCCTCTTTGCTTTTGGTGGATTATGACTTATTAAGCCAAGCACCTGATAAAACCGTATCGCTGATTTATCAATTTTTGCAGGAGGAACCATTTAAGCATGATTTTGCCAATGTGGAATACGAAGCTTCGGAGTTTGATAATCGGCTGAATACTAAAGGACTACATCAAGTGCGTCCTAAAGTCGAGTTTCAACCGCGACTGACGATTTTACCACCGGATTTATTTACTCAGTATGATTCCTTGTCTTTTTGGAAGAATCCTAGCAATAGTTTGGCTAACGTCATTGTCGCCCAGCCGGTAGAAGCGGTGAGTAAATGAAGCTTTCAATCTTAAGAGGTTGTTTGAAAAATGTTTGGCTGTGATTTTAGGCACTTACCGATCCCCCCTAGCCCCCCTTAAAAAGGGGGGAACCAGAATCAAAGTCCCCCTTTTTAAGGGGGATTTAGGGGGATCTAAAACGTTTTGCTACCGACAAAAGGACTTTTCAAACATCCTCTTACCCTTTTCCTACCAAGCTGCAACTTTGTTGCATCGACCTGCACCTTAGTTGCATCGCCCTGCACCTTAGTTGCATCGCCCTGCACCTTTGATGCATCGACCTGCACCTTTGATGCATCGACCTGCAACTTTATTGCATTCACCTACAACTTTGCTGCATTCACCTGCAACAAAGTTGTACTGACCTGCAACTTAGAAAATTCCAACAAACAAATTATCCAATCTTGTGGGATGGGCAACATGAGCGCCCCTAGTTCAAGGCGACCGAGACGCCAATTCCACAAGAATTCATTTACCTCAAGAAAAGGAAAAAAATCAAATGGCAAATTTCATCGTCAACCAAGCCACCGATGACGGCAGTGGTTTAACTACAGGCACCCTCAGTTATGCAATTCTCCAAGCTAACCAACTAGCAGGGGATGACACCATTACCCTCAATAATGATGTGCGTGTGACTGGGGTAGTAAAAACTCTGGTGAACAGCAACATCAGCATTGTGGGCAACAACCACACCCTTAGCGGCGATGCCAATAACAACGGCATCAACGACAACGGCGACGTGCGCTCCTTATTCATTCTGTCGGGAACCGTGGGTATATCTAACCTGACCATCACCAACGGACGGGCTAAAGGCGGAGATAGTACGACAGGCGGCGGCGGTGCTGGACTGGGCGGCGGCTTGTTTATCTATGATGGCAACGTCTCTTTAACTAATGTCGCTTTTAGTAATAACGCAGCACAAGGCGGCAGTAGCGGTATTAGTGGACTGGGTAACGGCGGCGGCGGAATGTTTGGCAATGCTGGCAGCAACTCCGGCGGCGGACTGTTTGGTTCTGGCAGTACCAACAGTGGCGGTTACGGTGGCAACGGCAACTACGGTGGCTATGGCGGCTTTCCTGGCACTTTCAGTAGCGGCATGAACTACACTCCTGGTAAGCCCAACGGCGGCTTTGGTGGCGGCGGCATTGTGAACGGCGGTTTTGGTGGCGGTGCCGGCTTCGTGGGCGGTAACCAGGGTTTTAAGGGTGGATTCGGTGGCGGTGGTGGCTTCAGCAACAGGTTCAGCTTGTCCTTCAATCCCGTCTTTGGCGGCAATGGAGGCTACGGCGCTGGCGGTGGTAGCTCCAACGGCAACGGCGGTTTCAGCTCTGGTGGATTAGGTGGATTCGGTGGTGGCAACGGCGATTCTAGTAGCAACGGCGGCGGCGGTGCTGGGCTGGGTGGTGGCATCTTCGTCCGCAGTGGCTCTTTAACCCTCAACAACACCAGCTTTACCGGCAACACCGCCACAGGTGGGACGGGATCGCAATCAGGTCAAGGTTTAGGTGGGGCAATCTTCATCATGCAGTCCCTCACCAATACCAACGGCAATAACCAGGGAATGCTTACTGTTCTACCTACCGTCGATTCTGTAGGTAATCCTACCTTCAGCGGCAACAGTGCAGCTAACGACACAGGAACACCCACAAATAACAATGATGTTTACGGCACAATTAACGTTACCTCAACTGCTCCCACTGTCAGCATCACAGCACAAACACCAACAGCCAATGAAGGTGGTAGCAACGGTGTCTATCGCCTAACTCGCACCGACACCACAGGGGATTTAACTATTAACCTCACCCTTGATGGCAGCAGCACAGCTTCTACAGCCGACTATACCCTCAGTGGTGGCAGCGTCACGGTTTCTGGCAGTACCTTAACGGCGACCATTGCCGCAGGACAAAGCTTTGTTGATATTAACCTAGCAGCGTTTGACGACATTCAAGCCGAAGCAGACGAAACCCTGAAACTCAACCTAACTACTGGCACAGGTTACACCGTCGATGGTACGAATAATACCGCCACCGTCACCATTGCTGCCAACGATACCGTCGTCACCAACACCAACGATAGCGGCGAAGGTTCCTTGCGCCAAGCGATTCTCAACGCCAATGCTAATCCAGACGCAAATACAATCACCTTTGCAGGCAGCGTGTTTACCGATAGTACTCCCGATACCATTACCCTAACTTCTGGAGAATTAGAGATTACCAACGCCCTAACTATCAACGGACTAGGGGCAAACAATCTCAGTATCAGTGGCAACAATGCCTTCGCTGTCTTCAACGTGAATGATGGTAGTAACAATGAAATTGCCGTAGCAATTAACGGACTGACGATTAAAGATGCGTCTGATTTGGCTGGCATCTTCAATGTAGAAAACCTGACTATCAACAACAGCAGTATTTCTGGTAATACTGGGTTCTTCGGCAGCATCTATAACTTAGGAACAGCGACTATTACCAACAGCACCATCTCTGGTAATTCTGGGGGCTACGCCGGCATCACTAACGGAGGAGCAGCGACTATTACCAACAGCACCATCTCTGGTAATTCTGGGTTCGGCGGCGGCATCTTTAACGCAGGAACAGCTACTATTACCAACAGCACCATCTCTGGTAATGCGGGAACAGACTTCAGCGGCGGCATCTACAACCAGGCTACACTGAGCATAATCAACAGCACTATTACCAATAACACTGCTGACTCTGACAACAATGGCAGTGGCGACGGTGGTGGTGTAGGGAATGATGGTGGCACTGTCACCGCCCAAAACACCATCATCGCTGGGAACTTCGATTCTGGAAATGAAGCCCCTGATATTTTTGGCGCGGTGACAGGCAATGCCAACAACCTCATCGGTAGCTTGACTGGCGCATCTGGCAGCATCGGCACTGGCAGCGACATCACCTTTGCTTCAGCTGGCATTACCAATATTAACCAAGTCATCGGCTCTCTCGCCAATAACGGCGGTGCTACCCAAACTCACGCGATAATTTCTGGTTCTGCTGCCATCAACGCGGGAGACAATACCCTCATCCCTGCTGGTGTCACCACTGACCAACGCGGTATCACTCGCACCATTGGCGGTACTGTGGATATTGGGGCTTATGAATCGCCTTTCATCGCTCCTGTTGCTGCCAACGATACTGCTACTACTGATGAAAATACTGCTGTCAACATCAACGTCTTGGGCAATGACACTGATGCTAATGGCGACAGCTTGAGTGTGATTAAAGTTAATGGCAACAGCGTCACAGTCGGCACACCAATTACCCTAGCTTCTGGGGCGCTGCTAACTCTCAACGCCAATGGCACTTTTAACTATAACCCCAACAGTCAATTTGAATCTTTGGGTGTGGGTGCAACTGCCAGCGATAGCTTCACTTACACAGCCAGTGATAATGGCAAGGGTGGCACCAGCACAGCAACGGTTAACCTGACTATCAACGGTGTTAACGATGTAGCCACTATTACAGGTACAGCGACAAAATCTGTCACCGAAGATACAGCTACCCCCAACCTCACTGCCACAGGTTCCCTCACTGTCAGCGATGCCGATGCAGGTCAAAACATCTTCAACACCACTGTAACTTCAGCTACAGGTAATCTTGGTAGTCTCAGCATCACGAATGCCGGAGCCTACAGCTACAGTGTTGCCAACAGTGCAGTGCAATTCTTAGGTGCAGGTCAAACTAAAGCTGAAACCTTTACTGTAAAATCTGTTGATGGCACAGCTACGCAAAACATTGTCGTTACCATCAACGGTGTTAACGATGTTGCAACTATTACAGGCACAGCGACAAAATCTGTCACCGAAGATACAGCTACTCCCAACCTCACTGCCACAGGTTCCCTCACTGTCAGCGATGCCGATGCAGGTCAAAACATCTTCAACACCACTGTAACTTCAGCTACAGGTAATCTTGGTAGTCTCAGCATCACGAATGCCGGAGCCTACAGCTACAGTGTTGCCAACAGTGCAGTGCAATTCTTAGGTGCGGGTCAAACTAAAGCTGAAACCTTTACTGTAAAATCTGTTGATGGCACAGCTAGCCAAAACATTACTGTCACCATCAACGGTGTTAACGATGCTCCAACTGTAGCAAATGCCCTGCCAGATAAAACCACCATTGAAAATAGTGGCTTCAATTTCACCGTTCCCGCCAACACCTTTGCAGATGTCGATACAAGCAACACCTTAACTTATACCGCCACCTTAGATAACGGTAACGCCTTACCCAGTTGGTTAACTTTTAATGCGACTACTCGCATCTTCAGCGGCACACCTGTGGCTGCTAATGTGGGAACCATCGGTGTCAAAGTTACCGCCAAAGACAACAGCAACGCTACTGTCAGCGATATCTTTAACCTGACAGTTACTCCCCTCAACTTGACGGGAACCCCAAATGCTGATACTCTCACAGGCACAGCCAGCAACAACACCATCAATGGATTAGCTGGTAACGACACCATTACAGGTAACAAGGGTAACGACACCATCACAGGTGGCACTGGTCAAGATAGATTTGTCTACAACTTAGGTGACGGTACAGACACAATCACTGATTTCGGTGGTGTTGGTCAAGGAGTAAACCCATCACCCGCAGTCATTGCCGCAACTGATACTCTGAAATTCCAAGGGGCTGGCTTAACTGCTCAAAATCTGCTGCTGACTAAGAATGGTAGCAATCTAGAAGTCTCCTTTGAAAGCGTCGTCAATAGTCCTAAGGTAATCCTGCAAAACTTTGCTTTAGAAAACCTGGATAACCTGCGAAAAGTTAACGGAGCTAGTGTTGACTTGGGTAACATCTTGTTTAATGGGCAAACCACCATTCAAAACGACTTTGATATTTTTGATGCCAACTCTACCCAAACTACTATTTCTAGAGAGAACATAGTCACTTTCCTTAACGACAACAACAACACTGTTGACGGCTTTAACAACTCCAATGATGTGATTAACGCTCAAGGAGGTAATGACCGCATCGACGGCAAGAGTGGCAATGACCTGCTGCGCGGTGGTGCTGGTAATGATATTCTCATTGGTGGTAGCGGTAATGACATCCTGATTGGTGGTGCTGATAATGACACCCTGACTGGCGGTAGCGGTAATGACCAGTTTGTTTACCAGGCTTTTAGCGATAAGGGGACTACTGGTGATACAATAACTGACTTTAACAAGAACGACGATAAGTTAGTTTTAACTGACCTGTTCAAGAGTTTAAGCTACAGTGGCACCAATGCGATCGCCGATGGCTACTTACGATTTGTGCAATCGGGTACTTCTACTAGAGTTCAGGTTGATGCCAATGGTGGTGCTGATGCTTTTAGTACTTTGACAACTTTGAATAACTTCACCGCGACAAATTTGGTGATTGGTAGTAACGTCTTCGTTTAGTTCGATATGTGTGGGGTGGGCAAATATTTGCTCACCTTACAACCTGCACCTTTGTTGCATCGACCTGCTTCTTTGTTGTATCGGCTTGCACCTTTGTTGTATCGGCTTGCACCTTTGTTGCATCGACCTGCTTCTTTGTTGTATCGACCTGCTTCTTTGTTGTATCGACCTGCACCTTTGATGCATTGACCTGCAAAAATGAGTTTACCCTTTGCTTAACCTTGTTTGATCTCAAAACTTCACCTTACTGATATCTTTAGAGTTGTAATGGGTACATTAAATATGTACCTTAGACCAGTATCCTGATATGTCTACCCAAGATACAACACGCCGTTTGCGCCCTCAATTAATTAGTGAAGATGTTATTTCATGGCACGGTTTGCAAACCATCAGTACATACGACACAAACCGTGCTGATGCCTCTGTTGCAAATTTACAGCAAGCTTATCAAGCTATGCTGACCCAGCAACAAGCTGAAACCGAAAAATTAACTTTATACCGTGCTGCTGCTGATGCTGCGCGATTAGCAGAATGGGAATTTCACAATGCAGTATTAGCAATGAAAGAAGTTGTGCGCGGACAATACGGCTCAAATAGCGATCAAGCCCAAGCGGTAGGATTGAAGAAAAAATCAGAGTACAAGCGTCCCAGCCGCAAAAAGTTAGTCGCATCATGAGTGTCAACCTACAGTCAGGGCGGTTTCTAAATTGCTTAGTCTAGGGCGAATGGAATTGCCTGCGGCACACTGCGCGAACGCGGCTACACAAACAAAGTCCACCTCCGTGGACTAAGAGAAAATCAAGTGGTAACTTGCAGAGGTGGGTTTTACCTGTGTAGACGCGGTTTCTAATTCTACAATTGATGCAAGCTGGTTTTAGCACCATGCCACCCATGCAAAATCGGCATAGTAAACAATCCCCATGCCAAACCAGTAATCAACCCAAAAGGCGTAACCACATAATTATTAAAACTCCAGAAACCGAAAATCTGTGCTGCTAATTCCAAAGGATAAGCCATCATCAGCACACTAGCTAAAGCTGCACCACTCCCACCATACTGACTTAACCAGTAAAATCCCTTACCACGAGTTACGCCATACAGCAGACGAGTAATCAGCAAACCCGTGACAGTGCCGTAGCAGCGCATACATACAGCCATAATAAACGGTGGTGCTAAATCTAACCCCATATCTGGTTGCGGACAGACACGATCGCCCATGAAATAAATGATGTCCGCAATCTCAGGAAGCAAAGACACTCCAGACGCAGCCAAAAAGGGAGCAATAGGCGGGCCAAAAACCATCCCCACCAACAAGAAATCAGCAATCAAACTTACCCAATTAATCTGCAACTCTTCACTGAAAGCTACTCTTGTCATCTCCCTTTCTCTGCGCCTTTGCGTCTACGTTTTCTTAACCTACCTTATTCACATAAGGACTTGTCAACTTATCCAACTGCTGAATCAACAGACTGAGGAATAATCCCACATCCGTCACCACACCTACCGATTCTACAGAACCGCGATCGCTTAACTTAGTCACCACAGCTGGATTAATATCCACACACACCATTTTCACCCCCGCCGGAGTCATATTCCCCACGCCAATGGAGTGCAGCATCGATGACAGCATCAAAATCATCTCTGCACCTTCTAAGTGTTTGGCATATTCCTCCTGTGCTTGAATCAAATCCATTTGGGTATCAGGTAAAGGCCCGTCATCCCGAATCGATCCCGCAAGCACAAAAGGTATATTATTGTGGACACATTCATACATCACGCCACTTTTAATTGCTCCTGCCTCCACAGCTTTGGGGATGCTGCCATAACGGCGGATACTATTAATTACCTTGAGGTGATGGCGGTGTCCACCCCGAACGGCGACACCCCGCTTCATGTCCACACCTAAGGAAGTGCCCATGATATTTTGCTCGATGTCGTGAACTGCGATCGCATTTCCACCAAGCAGCGCCTGTACATATCCTTCTCGAACCAGTTGCGCTAGGTGTTCGCCGCCACCAGTGTGAATCACCACGGGACCAGCCGTGACAACTACTTTACCGCCAGCATCGCGGATTTTACGTAATTCCCAAGCCACTTGTTCAACCACCAATTCCACGCGCCGTTCGCTGGAAACGCCCGCCGACATGAAGCTGAATTCTTGGGTGTTGCGGAGTTCGCGCGATTCTGTTTTGCGAATGGTACGGATACCTAAAACGTCTACAATTACCTGTTCGCCAACTTTTAAATCGCGGAGTATTTTACACCGAGCAACGAACCCAGTGGGAGTTTGAGTAATTGCGATCGCGCCATCCATCCGTTGATTTTCTACCTTCACCCACTGTCCCTTAATTCGGACTTCGGTAGGATAAATTGTACTGACGTAGAAATCATCTGGCGCTACACCATCTTGGATTACAGGTTCCAAGATTGCGTCACGCTCATCATGGGGTAAATCTACTGCACCCAAATCAATTAATAAAGAGATGATTTCTTCCATCACCTCATGAGATGGTGCTGATACTCTCACCTCGGCGGCGGAGGTACTTTGCCGCTGTTCTCCTAAGTTGAAATTCAGGACTTGGAAGCTTCCCCCGGCATCTATAATCAAATCTAAGGCGCGGTTAATTAAGCCAGCATCTAGTAAGTGTCCTTCCATGCGAATGATCCGGCTTTCTACCGATACATTGGCATGAATTTCATCTCTAACTGGTTCCGTTACCCGCAAAGTTAAACATTTAGCTGCGCCACCAGCTTTGAGAAATTCAGTAAGCGGTGTTTCCAACACTTGGAAACCCACCTCTGCAAGGCGGGTTTTCAAAGCCTCACTCGCTTTGTTCACGATCACAATGCTGTCCACATTCACCGAATTACAAGCGAAGTTGACTGCATCAGCTTCAGCAATTGCGATGCGCTTTTCTGGTGCGACTCGCATTTCAATTAAGCGGTTGGAATAAGAATCAAAAGCGCCAGGATAGTACAGCAAATAGCCATTTGCTAAGGGACAAAAACAGGTATCCAAATGATAGAAACGTTCGTCTATCAGTCGCAGTGAGAGAACCTCAATATCTAGCCATTTAGCTAGATAAGGGTGAGAATCTAATTCCGATCGGAAACCGTATCCCGCCCATAACCAGCGTCCTTCCCGATCTAGGAGTGCGTCTCCTGCGCCCTCAAAAGGCAAATCTTTGGGAAGTTCATTAACTGTATAACCATTTTCCTCAAACCATTGTTTGAAGTAAGGTTCCTCTCCTTGACGTTCTTTATGTAAAAAGCGACTGAGGACGACATTATCGCCCAGTACCAAGCCAGCGTTGGCGGTAAAAACCAAATCAGGCCAACCTTTCTGGGGTGTTACTAAATCTACGATGGCGTGTTGTTTAAGGATTTGGTGTAATCCTTGCCATTGTTCCACGGCGCGATCGCGCGATGATTTATGAATATTCCCTTCCATCCAGGGATTAATCACATAGTCTACATCGTAGTGGTCAGGAGGACACATCAAAAAGCGAATACGGGAAGTCATAAAAATCTTACAAGCGTTTATATATGCTACAAGCCCATTTTAGATACAGATTTTTGATTTACTAACATTTGGTAAAATCTGCTACTAAAGCTCTATCTTTGGATAGTTGAAGGCTTTACAAAAGCTTCACTTTTAATTCTATTACTGGAAGATGGCAATAAGTCGAGGAGGCGGCAAAATGACATACATCTATAACAGCCCGCTTTGATTTCTGTTCGCGCAGCTTGGCGTAGCCATATTTATTTGCGTCAAAAAGGGGCAAAGAGGCTCTAAACAAGGAAACATTATTTCTTTTTCTGGTTAGTAGGCTGAAAATATTTTAATTTGCATCCTCTAAAAAATAAATCTCTTGTGGGGTGGGCATCTTGCCCGCCCTAGTTGTGCAATCTTATTTGCGCGACAGTTTAGGCGCGATCGCAAATATCGCAACAGCGATCGCTAGCTCAGTCTACAAAATAAACCAGACCAAGGTTCGACTACTGCAAGGTTGAGTTTAAACAAACGTTAACGTACCTTTGCTTGCAATCCTACCCGGAGGCGTATTTATGGTATCTTTGTATAAACTTTATCAAATCTTTTTGTTTTTAACACAATTATTTTACGTTTAGATTAATTTATACTATACCATGTCAAGTAAAAATTGTATTTATTCTGGTATTTTATTGCCAAAATCTGCAAATGTTTTGAGACTCATTTTGTTGACATAGAATACCTTTAGCCCAAATATTTATAGAGAATTCGATCCTGGTTAACTGTTAATCTGAGATTATTATTTAGATGTTTACTTGCAGGCTTATACCTGTTATGCTAAACACGAATCTTAGATAAACTGCGATTAAAACTATTTTGAACTTCTGCTGATATCACTATTGATGTATGAATAACCAATTGTCAGAGAACTGGAATATTTCTAAATCTTGGTTGCGTTTTTTAGTAATCATCCTATTAGTTATAGGTATATTTTTTCGATTCGTTAATATTGACAAAAAACTTTATTGGGGTGATGAGGTTTTCTCATCATTACGCATATCTGGCTATATGCAGTCAGAAATGAAAAAGCAGTTAGGTAATGGTCGTGTGTTCGGCACAGAAGATTTGCAGAAGTATCAGTATCCCAACCCAGATAAAAATGCAACTGATACAGTTAAAGGAATTATCTTAGAAGACTCACAGATTTTGCCGCTATACATTTTGATAACCCGGTTTTGGGTAGAATTATTTGGTAATTCTGTAGCAGTAACGAGAAGTTTCTCGGCATTCATTAGTCTGCTGACTTTTCCTTTTCTTTATTTGCTATGTAAAGAATTATTTGAGTCTTCACTAATAGGGTGGATAGCCATAGCTTTAGTAGCCGTTTCACCTGTTGACGTGGTGTATGCACAAGAAGCACGAGCATACAGTTTATGGATAGTAACCATCTTAGCATCGAGTTTAGCACTGCTGCGAGCCATGCGCCTTCAAACAAAGGTTAGTTGGTTCATCTATGCAGCAGCATTATTAATAGGGTTTTATACCCATATATTTTTTACCTTAGTTGCTTTTTCACAGGGAATTTATGTAATTGCAATCGAACGCTTCCGATTGACTAAAATATCGGTTTCTTATCTGATATCATCGCTTGTGGCGTTTATAACTTTTGTACCTTGGATTTGGATTATTATTACCAATCCTCAACCAGAATCAGTAGGTTGGGCGGGTGTGAAACAAACATTATTTGCATCAGCGACAAGATGGGCTGGTATATTTAGTCGGACGTTTCTTGATTTAGGTATTAGCCCTAGCGATCCAGGAAAACTTAAGATTGCCTTAATTCCGTTTATTTTAATTATTTTAGTTTTAATGCTCTACTCAATTTATGTTCTCTGTCGAAGAACATCTAAAAGAGTTTGGTTATTTGTCTTAACCTTAATTGGCTCAGTAGGTCTTCCCCTACTAATAGCGGATTTTGTCTTTCGAGATCGATATGCTACTAGTCGATATACACTTCCCTCCGTTTTAGGTATCCAGTTAGCTGTTGCTTATTTATTGACCACTAAGCTCACGTCTATTTATACTAAAGCTTGGCAGAAAAAATTCTGGTCACTTGTAACATTTATATTAATAATGAGCGGAATTATATCTTGTACGATCAACTCTCAAGCCCAGATATGGTGGAACAAATACCCGGAAAGATACCAAGAATTTCCGAAAATTGCTAATATTATTAGTCAAGCAGATAAACCACTGTTAATTAGTAATACTGAGAACATCCTTCCACCAGTACAAATACTTGGGCACTTAGTCGATCCAAAGGTGCGATTTCAAATTGTAGAAAAAAATCAGTTGCCAGAGATTGCTAATGGCTTTAGTGACATATTTTTGTTTTTGTACGAGCCGTCTGACTTCTTAAAGGCTGGAGTTGAGAAGGTTTATAACTCAAAATTACAGCAGATAAACCGCTTTTTCTGGAAAGTAAAATAAATCCACCTAATTTTGGTGCAGATATGGCGCTTCAAATAAGAACATAACCACAGTAAGCTTTGCTCACCAGTGCAATTCCCAAGTGCATGACCTCATACTAGCTAGTAATGCCTAAAAGCTGGAGAAAGCGATCGCTCTCTTTATTTTAGGTATTTTAAAAGGGCATGTTATGTATTAATGCTAATATAGGAATCATATTTGATTATTGAAAAAATACAAGTATCTGTAGGGTGTGTTAGACGGAACATCGTAACGCACCATAAGCTTGGGATGGTGCCGCACTCTCCTTGCTAACGCACCCTACATGAATTTCAAAAATAAAATACTAGTCCTATATCATGTAGCTTTATTGATTTGCCTCAAAATTGCCGTACACAGTGTACTGTCAGTGTCTAAAAAACCATTGATTGCCGTAAAGTGGTTTTCATTAGGCTGTGGTAAGTATTCACCAGGTAATTCTTTTTCTTTCCATGCAGCCAAAAAATCTAGCGATTGACGTTGAAATTCTGAAGTTTCTTCGCCACCAAAAGTTACAAGTAGAAAGCCAGATTTTTCAGGAAGATGACGGATAGGACTATTGCGAAGAACTTCAGCCCAGGTGAGTTGTATTTTGGGTTGTAGCCAGGTGTAAGGAAATGGCATCAAATCAAACAAACCGCTAATAGCACAACCACCTTTAATGATGTCATCTGGTAGTCCATAGTCGTTTTTCCAGTCTGTAGACATGAGCATCGCAGTTAAGTGACCACCGGCTGAGTGACCAGCTACATAGATGCGATTGGGGTCTGCACCAAAGCTTTCAGCATGATGATAAATCCAGGCGATCGCTGAACGATTTTGACGGACAATCTCATCAATGGTTACTTTTGGACACAAGGCATAGTTAACCACTACCACTGTAACATTGGCAGCTACAAGACCTTGGGCGACAAAGCTAAAATCTTTGCTGCTGGACATTATCCAATAGCCACCGTGGATAAATACCAAAATTGGTGCCTGTGGCTGCGTTGCGGGAAAAATATCTAGATGTTCGACTAGGGTAGAGCCAAAAGCAACATCTAGATGACAACGTAGTTTTTCACGCACTCCAGCACTGTTTGTGGCATAAAAATTTATGTATTCAGGGATATCAAGACCTAGTTCGCTGGGATTGTACTGGTAATCTAGGTCGGCTTGAGTTTGAAAATTGCGGTACAGCATTGAGTTTTATGGTTTAGCTCAAGTAATTTTAAAGGTAAAACTTTCAGTCAAATCTCGGTCTAAATATTTTATTGAAGAAGAATTCAGAAGCCAGAATGGGCGTTTAGCCATTCTGACTCCTGAATTCTGTTTGATAAATTTACTATTTCTAGATTCTATTACGCAAGCTGAAAATTTATTCTTGAATAAATTTTTACTATTTCCTTACCTTCGCAAAGTTAAGATCGAATTATTGGACTAATTAATTTACTCTTTGTGGCAATTGCGTCAGGTAACAGCAGTATCTGTAAAGAAGCTATGGTAAGTCTTATTCCAGACCCGTAGATGTTCTTAGCGGCTTGTCGCTAGTGATGTACTCCGCCTGTGGTCTTATGGAGCGGATAAACTGCTGCCTACTGTTGTTGCTAACACCCAGCCACCAGGATACGATGCTGATGTGCGCGTAATTTAACACCTGCAAGCCCAGCCGTGATTCCGCCCACGCGCAACTGCAAGCATCCCCGTGACTACGACTTGGACTTGTACAAAGCTCGTCATTTAATTAAAAACTTTATTATGCAAACTTCTGGAACTCTTGCTGGTTTAGATATCCTGGTAGTTGAGGATGATAATGATACTCGCTTTTTCATCACTACTGTGTTGGAAATGGATGGAGCAAAAGTTATACCAGTAATCTCGGCAGATGCGGCCCGCAAAGTATTATCTGAATTGCAGCCCGATGTGTTAATTTCTGATATTGGGTTGCCTGGTGAGGATGGCTACACTTTCATTCGCAAAATCCGTGCGCTTCAACCAAAGAATGGTGGACGAGTCCCCGCTATTGCTTTAACAGCTTATGCTGATAGTGAGGATCGGATTCGTGCCTTGGAAGGTGGTTTTGACACTCATGTATCTAAACCGATCGATCCAGAAGAACTAGTTCAGATAGTGGCTAGCTTGGTTGCTTCTTGTAATTGGTAATTATTGTAATGTCTTGTTTTTTACACACTTAAATGTGGTGAGATTTATTAACAGTATGAAACTATTTATAAAGTAATCAAAATTTAGGGTGTGTTACGGCTTTAGCCTAACGCACCGCCATGTGACACAGTGTGTAAGGCGCTTTGATGACATTTTCTGCGATCGCTCATCTAGAAATATGTACTTAATACACCCGACGCTAATTTTATTTTTACTTTATAAATCAATCCGCTTGGGTTAAGGCTAAAACTCTTTGTCAAAGTCAATTGTAATTTTTGAATTGGTATTTTTTGAGCAACTCTTTAACTTGAGCAGACACCAAAGGATGTGGATCTTTTTGTAACTGGGGTAAGATTTGCAGGAGAACACGATATGAAACCATATTTAGATATGCGATCGCAGCTTCTCTAACAAAGCCTGTTGGATGACGCAAACTGACTAAAATCTCAGAGCTTGTTAGTCTGGTGCGAGTTACTTGAGCAAAATGAAAGCAGCAAGCTAGGCACCAGTCAGAAAGGAAGTTACCCAGCATCAGCAATCTGTGGAGGCGATCGCTAACTACCATATTTTCATATTCTACGATCTTGGCTTCTACAAGATGTTGCAATTTTTCTGCCTGCGGTCGGTTATCTAAAATATTCAGCAACAGAGACTTTGAAGACAAAGTTACGGTATGCTCTAGGATTTCTAACCCCCGCGCTAAGTTTACCACTGAGAGCGATCGCAAATTAAATGCTGCTGCCTGCATCTTTTCTGGCGAGTAAAGCAGCTTCAATAATAGTAGCAGCCGCTCCTTGACATCCAATTCCAATTCTAAAAGGGCGCGTTGCAGCAACTCTGAGACAATCACAATCCTCTCACTTGCTTGATGATTTTCTTTTTCGTCTAATATTTTCAAGTCTATATACGCGGCGTAAATTTCGCCTAAAAACTTTAATTCCTGCTCGATTAAATTTTCTACCCGACTTTCATAAAATCGATCGACTAAACCTCTAATTCCTGGTTGTTTATGTATTTTTAGTAAGCTGCGAAGTATATGATCCCTCGTAGTTCCCCAGGATGTCTCCAAGTTTTCCCATAAAGTCTCTAATGCCTGTTGAGTACCAATTTGAGCAATGGTACGCCAAGCGTACATCCGCACTACTTCTGGTTTGTAAATATTGGTAGCTAACCGCAACAGCATTTCTATAGCTTCATTCTCTAGTCGTACTAGGGCTGACATTGCTGTAGTGCGGGTTGATTTGTAATAAAGTGCTGCTATCAGTGCTGAATAGTACTCTTCTAAATGGGTTGCTGCAATCATTTCCAATACGGCACAGCGTACCCGTAACGACTCATCTTGTAACAAATTCGGGATATGAATCCGCAACGCCTGCAAATAAACTGCTTCTCTGAGCGCTCTAACTCCATTCACCCGTTCTCGTTCTTGCTTATGAGTCAACATTCGGCGCATGGTTTTAGTTGCTGCTACCTTTTGCATCGGCGTTCCCTGGCGTAAGACTAAAGCGGCGGCGGTGGCGCGGATGAGTGAGTTTTGCCGGGGGTTCAGGTATTCTTCTAGGATGGTTAAATTAGGATTTGGTTCAGCCAGCCAAACGTAGCGTAGCGCCAAGGCAAAAACTTCGGGGTTAGTTTCTTGCGGTTGTTCTAATAAAGGACGGATGGCGGATAGATAAGCGGGATTTGCACCTGCCATCAGCATAACTTCCAAACTTTGGCGCTGTAAATCTGGGGTTAATTTGACTAACAGAGGTGCTAAAACTTCCGCAGATCCTTGGGTGTCAATTTGGGCTAAAAGTTCAATACAAGAGCGTTTATCAGCCTCGCTGCCTTTTTCTCCTAAAGCTTTGACTACGCCTTGCTTGAAGAATCGTAAGCCGACATTGGTTGCACTCAAGTGACCCCGGGCCACACTTAAAACTAGCAGTTCAACGTAGCGCGATCGCAATTCCCAAACTACTTTTAAACAGGTGCCAGCTATCAACATTGTTTCTGCTACTAACACCAACTTTTGTAGTGGTACGGGTACAAACCGCCCAGAAAACAATAGAGTTGCAAAAATTAGCGCTCCTGTCAAACCTGTAGCGATCGCTTCGGCGGTTCCACCAGATAAAGTCTGCATCCGGCTGCGAATTGCCTCTGGAATCGGTTGGTACAGGATGGGGCCGCTACTCATGACAAAGGTGTAGCGCAGAAGTTCATCGCAAAATTTGACAATTATCAAACCCCAGAAAAAGCTTTGCGATTGGATGGCTGGAATTAAATTCAACAATACCAACACTCCTGGTAGTGCAATGCCTACAGTGATTGGTAAAAGGGTCGCTGTGAAAAATACTCCCATCCGTTCGATGAGTCGGCTGGAAATAAACCATTGCAACAACAATTCACACAGTCCCAACATTCCACCAAAAAGACCCAAAAAACTGGCGAGTTCTCGGTCGCCCAAATTAGATTGGAGTTCGCGCAGATATTGAAAATCTATTAACAACCCAATTACTTGCAATAGACCGACAAAGGCAAACAATTGCCAAACATAGCGCTTTAGGGGACTTTTAATGAAACGCTCTCGTGAAGCTTGTTCTTCAGGAATTAGTTTTTGTGGGGTTTCAGGAAAAGCCGCTCGATAGCGATTAGTTAAATAGAGTAAAATCCCCGATCCTAAGAAAATCACTAGACAGGCGATAAAGATGATCTTATTTAGTGAGGTGTATTGCACTAGCCAAGGCAAACTAAAACCACTAATCACATCTGCTACCAAAAGACCACTACTCACCAGTGGGTAAGTGCGCTTAATCTCCCGAATATTAAATATTTGGTTAGCAACGATGGAGGTGTTGAGGTCATTAACTACATAAAGGGCATCTACCCACAACCGCAGCAGAAAGGCCGAAATAACTGCCAGGTAGGAAATATGCGCTCCCCAACGTAATACAACTAATAAAAGTAATGGCATCAACATACAAGGTGCGATCGCCACAATCACCCGGCGTAAGGGAAAAATCCTTTGCAGCCAAGAGTATAAAAAAACCAGTCCTGCACTCATCGCGGCACTGGCAATATACATCCACGGCAAGAGATGAGTCCCATATTCATCTAAAAACAGCGCCACCGTACTGTCTTCTGCCCACCGCAATCCTACACACACAGTTGTGTAAAAAATAAACATTATCTGAGTTCGTTCGCTCTCCTCTGGTCGGAGATTCACCCACTGTAGTAGTCGTGGTAAAGCAACTTTATTTACAGCCAACCAGTGATTTTTCAGTTCCATGCAGTTTTATTTTCTGGTAGTATCACCGCGTAATGGGGGGCAAGGGAAGAAATGAAATATACTTCCTTGTCCTCCTTGTCCTCCTTGTCCTCCTTGTCCTCCTTGTCCTCCTTGTCCTCCTTGTCCTCCTTGTCCTCCTT
>NZ_NOLI01000091.1:0-32201 GCF_002245975.1 Nostoc sp. 'Peltigera membranacea cyanobiont' 213
ACCGCCAGATATCTCGGTGCGTTACGGCTTTCGCCTAACACACCCTACTGTATATTTTATTTTTTGGAAGTCCCTTAGCTGATGACCTTGTGAATTATTGGTTTCAAGTACTAACTTTTAAACCTGCCACAGACTTGATTGTACACAATGTCATTTTTAGAATATAAACTTAAACAAATTAAATATATAGCTTACCTATTAGCTATTTTATATATTTAATTTAGATTAAAATTCGGATAAATTTACTTAAATAAACTTCCTATAATAGTTTAGCACTAGCTTAAAATTTTAACTTTTTTGATATTAGTTGAAGTTCAGAAATTATCAAACTATGTTTCATAAATCGTTTCCATTATTAGTGATTAGTTTATGGGGAATTACAGTACTACCTTTGCCAAATAGGGTAAGTGCTATAACTCCTCTGACGCGAGCAGAGATTCAAAACCTCCGCAACTTGGTACAACTGATACCCAGAGACAGACAGAAGAAGCGTCCTGCACGCAAATTAGATGCAATAACTCCTGGGGATGGGTTGTCAACTGGTCGAGCTTCCCTAGCAGAGTTACGCTTTAACGACGGCTCTTTGGCACGGGTTGGGGAACAGGCTATATTTCAATTTTTACCAAACACTCGTAGCTTTCGACTCTCAAATGGAACAGCATTGCTACTTATCCCACCTGGAAGGGGGCAAACACTCATACAAACACCAAGTGCAGCAGCAGCAATTCGTGGTTCAGCATTATTTGTCCGCTATAACAAACAAACAGATACCACGATTGTGGGTGCGCTGACAAATAGTGGCATTGAAGTTTCAAATAAGGAATCTTCTCAAAGTCAGGTGCTGCAAGCAGGACAGATGATGGTTATAGTTAAAGGCAAATTTCAGGGCTTATACGATTTTGATCTCAGAAATTTTTATGAAACGAGCGATATGGTTCGGGGGCTTGATTTAACTAGGCAAAATCTTACACCTACAGCCGACCCAGCGATCGCTAGCGTTCAAGCTGAAACTGCTGCGGCTCTGAACGCACAGTCGCCCATCACAGGTGAGGGAGTAGTTGAAAACCCATCTTTTGCAGAGCTAACTACTAATCCTTCAACTTCCTCTACCAACGATATTATTACAGACAATTTCCCAGTAGACCCCATTAGGGATGATTCCCCATTAAATTCCTTTGAGGACATAGGACAAATCCTATCAAATACTCAGCAACGCTCTGGGAGAAATAATACTACTAGAACTATAACGCAACCAGTCAATCTTCCAGTCAGTCCTCCAGTTAATCTTCCAGTCAATCCTCCAGTCAATCCTCCAGTTAATCTTCCAGTTAGTCCTCCAGTTAATCTTCCAGTCAATCCTCCAGTCAATCCTCCAGTCAATCCTCCAGTTGAGCCTCCAGTCACTCCTCCAGTCGAACCTCCAGTCACTCCTCCAGTCAAACCTCCAGTCGAACCTCCAGTCACTCCTCCAGTCGAACCTCCAGTCACTCCTCCAGTCACTCCTCCAGTCACTCCTCCAGTCACTCCTCCAGTCGAACCTCCAGTCGAACCTCCTGTCAAACCTCCTGTCAAGCCTCCAGAAAAACCTCCAGAAACCACCTGAAACACCCACCAAAGCAAAAAGTGATATTCCCTACGACCAGAGAACATCTGCTAACGCTAGATTAAATCAAGGACAGGACTTAAACAGGGTTCACCAGATATCCTTGATATAGTTCAATCACATTTTGTGTGTAAGTTCCCAGGAACTAACTTTTTGCTAGAGAGAACAGAAATTTATGGCTTTTGATTACGACCTGTTTGTAATTGGTGCGGGTTCTGGAGGTTTGGCGGCTTCCAAACGGGCGGCTAGCTATGGGGCAAAAGTGGCGATCGCTGAAAATGATTTAGTTGGTGGTACTTGTGTAATTCGCGGTTGTATTCCCAAAAAACTCATGGTCTATGGCTCTCACTTTCCCGCCCTATTCAGTGAAGCTTCAGGTTATGGCTGGAAAGTTGGTAATGCTGAGTTGGACTGGGAATATTTCATTACATCTATAGATAAGGAAGTTCGGCGACTGTCGCAACTACATATAAGCTTCTTAGAAAAAGCCGGAGTAGAACTAATTTCTGGTCGCGCCACATTACTAGATTCCCACACCGTAGAAGTTGATGGACGCAAAGTGACAGCAGACAAAATTTTAATTGCTGTTGGCGGTCGTCCTATCAAGCCAGATTTACCAGGGATGGAATATGGCATTACCTCTGATGAAATCTTTCATCTAAAAGAAAAACCAAAACACATCGTCATTCTTGGCGCTGGTTATATTGGCACAGAATTTGCCTGTATCATGCGTGGTTTGGGTTCAGAGGTGACACAAATTACCAGAGGTGAAAAGATTTTGAAGGGGTTTGATGAAGACATTCGTACAGAAATTGAAGAGGGGATGACAAACCACGGAATTCGACTGATTAAGAATAGTGTGCTGAAAACAATTGAACCCGTGCCAGAAGGTTTTAAACTAACTTTATCAGGGGAAGACCAAGAACCAGTAATTGCTGACGTGTTTTTAGTGGCGACTGGTCGAACTCCCAATGTAGATGGACTAGGTTTAGAAAACGCTGGGGTTGATGTTGTGGCTAGTTCTATCGAAGGGCCTGGATACCTTAGCACCAATGCGATCGCAGTCAATGAATATAGTCAAACGAGTCAACCGAATATCTTTGCTGTTGGCGATGTCACAGACCGAATCAATTTAACTCCCGTCGCCATTGGCGAGGGTCGCGCCTTTGCTGATAGTGAATTTGGAAATAACCGCCGCGAGTTCAGTCACCAAACTGTTCCCACAGCCATATTTTCTACCCCAGAAGCCGCAACAGTAGGCTTGACAGAAGCCGAAGCCCGGGAAAAACTCGGTGATGCCGTCAAAATTTTTCACACTCGCTTCCGTGCCATGTACCATAGTTTGACTGGTAAACAAGAGAAGACAATGATGAAGTTGGTGGTTGATAGCAACACTGACAAAGTGCTAGGCGCTCACATGGTGGGTGATAGTTCAGCTGAGATAATTCAAGGTGTAGCGATCGCGGTGAAGATGGGCGCAACTAAAAAAGACTTTGATGCCACCGTTGGTATCCATCCCTCCGCAGCCGAAGAATTTGTCACAATGCGGTAATCAAAAAGAGTTAGGAGTTAAAAGTTATGAGTTATGAGTTGAAGAAATAAACTCATAACTTAAAACTTAAGATTGTTATTAGCCCTAACTTCTAACCATCTACAGCTTTGCAATATATATATCTTCACGGTTTTGCTTCCAGTCCTAATTCTACCAAAGCGCGGGATATAGGCGATCGCTTTGCCAAAATTCAAACGAAAGTCAAAATTCCCGATTTGAATGCTGGTGATTTTTCGCAGTTGACAATCACTCGTCAGATCGCTCAAGTTGCCGCAAAATTCAGTCATAATTCTACGCCAGTAACCCTAATTGGCTCAAGTTTAGGTGGTTTGACCGCAGCCTACTTGGGACAGGAATATTTACAAGTAGAACGCCTTGTGCTGCTAGCACCAGCCTTTGGTTTTCTATCCCATTGGTTGCCCAAGTTAGGCGATGAAGAAGTACAGCGTTGGCAGCAAGAAAAATATATCATGGTCTACCACTATGGGGAGGAGCGATCGATTCCTTTAAGTCACGATTTCGTTAAAGATGCTACCCAATATCAAGAAAATTTTTTGCAACGTCCTATCCCCACCCTAATTTTGCATGGAAAAAAGGATGAAGTTATTCCCATCGAAGCTAGCCATGACTTTGCGCGTTCACGTCCTTGGGTGGAGTTAGTCGAACTCGACAGTGACCACGCCTTGAGTAATGTTATGGAAGAAATTTGGCAGGCAATTCGCCTCTTTTGCCAGTTACCTTGAAGTTGTAAAATATTAGATTCTCATATAACTAATGTCCTTTGTCATTTGTTCTTTGTCATTTGTCTTTTGAATAACTAACAACCAATGACTAATGACTAATGACTAATAACTAATAACTAATAACTAAAATTATGCTTCCCTTCATCAGGTCAGATTTAGCCCAATTTACCGCGTATAAACCCCATCCTAGCAGCGATACAGCCAATTCTGTGCCCACACAGTTCGATCGCCTGGATACAAATGAAAGCCCTTATGATTTACCACCTGAGTTAAAAGAGAAGCTAGCCTGGACATATCAGCAAGTAATTGAAACAAATCGTTATCCTGATGGTGGACACGAAACACTTAAGGATGCGATCGCAGAGTATGTTAATGAATCACCCGGCCTCTCGCTATCTAATACTGCTGCCAATATTTCTGTAGGAAATGGTTCAGATGAACTAATCCGCTCTTTATTAATCGCCACTTGTCTTGGAGGAGAAGGTTCAATTCTCATTGCCAATCCTACTTTCTCCATGTACGGAATTTTGGCAAAAACTTTGGGCATTCCTGTAATCGCGGTGGGTAGAAATGAAACAAATTTTGAAATTGACATAAGCGCCGCACAGTTTGCGATCGAACAAACTCAAAATCCCCCTATTCGCGTAGTTTTCGTAGTGCATCCCAATTCGCCGACTGCAAATAGCTTAACGGCGGCGGAGTTGGCATGGTTAAGAAGTCTAAGCGAGGATATTTTGGTAGTAGTTGATGAAGCTTACTTTGAATTCAGTCAAACTACCCTAGTAGGTGAATTAGCCCAGCGCCCAAACTGGGTAATATTACGTACTTTTTCTAAAGCTTTCCGATTGGCAGCTCTCCGTGTTGGTTATTGCGTCGCTCATCCTGAAGCGATCGCCATCTTAGAAAAAGTTCGCTTACCTTACAATCTTCCTAGCTTTTCTATAGCAGCAGCACTATTTGCTTTACAAAACCGCACACAGTTGCTGGACTCGATTCCCCAAACCTTAAGCGAACGAGCCAAACTCATCGAAATTTTATCTCAGCAACCAGAATTACAAATTACTCCAAGCGCTGCTAACTTTATCTACCTACGCCTTAAACCAAATGCTTTTAATTCACAAGATGCTGCGCTAAAAACTTTCCACCAGAAACTGAGAACACTCGGCACTCTTGTGCGACAAATTAGCGGAGGATTGCGAATTACTGTCGGGACAATTGAGGAAAACGCCCGCACGATTAATCGAGTTCAAGCTGTTTTAGCAAATTTGGAATTTTAGTATATTTACTCAATAATTAAACCGGCTGTCCATCTCACTGCCCAAACGACGGACTACTCCCACTGTTTGTGGCAGCACACCTACCAAAAGAGCAAAAGCAACATTCGGCAAAAGAGCCACTATTTCTGGTGGAAAGTATTGCTCAAACTGATCGAGAATTTTCTGAACTCGCTGCCCAGGCACTGGGTTTTCTGTAATTTGTTTGATCAATCGAATCCACTGTCGCCTAATCAAGTAAGCCTTCTGGCGTTCTTCATTAGATTCGGGAGTTAATAAAGACAGATTACCTATGGGCAATACCCTTTGGCAATCACAATCATAATCCCCACCCACAGCAGCCCCAGGCCCAGCAAACTCTGCATGATAGCGTTTAAAGAGGATTAATCCATTTCGTCTACGACTATTGACGACGAAAACTTCTCCACTGTGTAAACGTGTAAGGATATCCGAGCCTTGCGATTGCTCAGTTCCATCTGGCATAACAACAGAGTTATGGAAACTAGTTTCAGGGTAATAGGTTGATATCATAGAGGTTTGATAGCGCCGATGCTGTTCGCTATCCATGTTTTTTAAACTTTCAATGAATTTGGTAGTAGTATGCACTTCAAAACGTAACTATCTGTTATGTCAAATCAAGTTTTTGAATTTTTTTATTATCAAGAGTCTTTTAGTCAATTTAACTAAAGATAGTAATCAATACACATTGTTTAGTAATTGAATGATCATATCTTATGAGATATGACCAGATTTGTCCCCAAATTCGGATAGTGTTTTATTAAAGTTTTTATAAAGATGAATATCTTAATTACAAAGTTATTATGAGGGATCGCTAATTTTATCGGGGTAATTATACCGATATGTTCTATTGTAACTCGCTTATTTACCTCTATAAAATACTCTAAAATAATTGTTGTTTAATGACAAGTCAAAAAAGATAAAATGTAACACTTAAATTAGTAAACGAACTTTTCTCAAGTTATATGTTTATTAATATTAAGAATAGAAATATCTGTGAAAAATCTCAACAAAATGTCTTTTCCAAAAAATCAGCAGGTATATATATCAAGCATTTGAGCTAATCTAGGCTGTTTTTTTAGTTAGGTCAGTTTGTGCCCTGATTATCGATATTGATGATAGATTTTTTCCAAAATAATTACAATATTGAAATTTACACAAATTTAGATAGTTGAATCAACACTCAGATGTTTATGCAATAGCATCTGGCTTGAGCGTCCTAGTAAAAACCTATTCAAATTTGATTCGACTTTATGTACTCGATATCCCATCTTGAAATAAAGTTGCCTTGCCTGATGATTATTTTCCAAGACGTGAAGATATAAGTCTTGAAATCCCCACTCACGCGAAACTTTTTCACAGCTAGTCAATAACCCTGAAGCCACACCATGTCTACGGTATTTTGGGTGAACCGCTAAGTTAGATAAATAAGGAAAACCTATACTAGCCTGATTCCACGAATCACTGTAACGTACACCCAGTTCCACACTTCCCACTAGATTATTAGCCGCACCACTAGTACCTTCAAAGGCGACTAAACAAACATGACGAGGTGGAGGTGATGCCATCCTATGCCTTAAGTCCTCGTAAATACCCAGACGTAGCAATGGAAAAGCCCATCCCCACAGACCTTTTTGGGAGTGAAAGCTTTCAGCAATAATTTGGGAAACATCGATCAAATCAGCAGGTGTAGCTGTACGAACTTGAAATTGCCAGCAAGCTGGATCGATTGGCTGTTCCTGGTATGGATGAAAAAACCGATATTTCAAGGCTAGTTTAGTATTGATATTATTCAACGAAAATTTTCTCAAATATCCTCAAACACCATTTAAACTGAGTAAAAACTTCACATCCGCCCAGGAGATTGAACTGACTTAAGATTGCTAATTCACTTTTGCTTATACAGCAAACAAAGTTTTACACTTGAGTTTGAGGCTTATATAGCCTGTATTTTTAAATAATCTTAGAAGTTACAACTTCGTCAAGCCACAATCTTAAGTTCGTCGAGTTCAGATGCATCCCTTACTTGAGATAGAGAGTATGTCAGTCTGTTAACCACAAAAACATCTGTAGATTCGTACAGGTTTAAGTGAATGGGTAGATAAATAGCATAACCTAGCCGTAGGCATTAACTACAAAATTGTTAAGTAAGTACACTAGCAATAAACTCTGGTTAAAAACTACCTTTAGTTGTAGTACTGAACTTATTCATGCAATTTAAGCTACACTAACAAAACTTTGCTACTAAGTGATGAGAGCAGCCTGTGCAGATACCAGGAAAGAATCTCCAAGATTCATAATCCCTGACTTTTTAACCAATACTACTTGTCTTAATGATAGTTCTGATTGCTAAATTAGAAAGAGGCATTTGTCTAATAGTATACTTTGGCTTTAAATCTTATTATTTTAATCTCCCTGACTCTACCATGACTACCATAAATAAAATTTACCCGCAAGTGTTAGTACAACGGCTGTGGAGGGAAAACTTAATATGCAGCTTCATCTGGAATTTTCAGCTAGCTATGAGTGCTGTATCTAGTATCAGACATTACTCACAGGAGGTGAAAGAACGTTTGGCAAGCAAGTATCGACTCTATAACCCTAAAACTGACCATGAAAGCAATTACACTGCACCAAAACAAACGTTAATGGGCATAAGCCATTGAGACGAATTACTGTGAGTAAACGCTCCTACACTCAGCAGTCATGTAGCCAAACAACCTTATTGGTCGAAATGCTCTGCTCTTACCTGAGGAAGAAAAATCCTTCCCCGATCAGATTATTCTTTATCCGACTGCCGTTGCAGCAGGAAAGCGGTGCATGAAATCCCAAGCAAACAGTAAGCCTAAAATTTTGGTTGTCGATGATGAGCCAGACAACCTTGACTTGCTTTACCGCACCTTCTATCGCGACTATAAGGTGCTAAGGGCAACCTCTGGCCCTGCGGCCCTCGATCTACTGGCTCAAGAAGGAGAGGTCGCGGTGATCATCTCCGATCAGCGAATGCCGATGATGAGTGGGACAGAATTTTTGAGCCTGACAGCAACTCAATATCCAGATATTATCCGAATTATTTTAACTGGCTACACCGATGTCGAAGACTTGGTGGAAGCAATCAACGCTGGTAAGGTCTTTAAATATGTCACTAAGCCGTGGGAAGCTGAGGAACTTAAAGCAGTAGTACGCCAAGCTTTGGATACTCACAATGTCCTCAAAGCCCGCACCCGCGAACTTACCCGCACACTCCGACAAGAGTCGCTGCTGAATACCGTCACAAACACAATTCGCAGTGCTTTAGACTATCGCCAAATTTTGCAGGCAATTGTAGATACAGTGGGCCACATGTTGGAGGTGGATGTGTGCCTATTGCGTCCCTTCCAAGATGAGCAGTTGACGGATAAAGGATTCATTTATCAGAAGGCTCTTTCTGAAGAAGCAGGGGAACATACATTAGCAGAGGTGCAGGCAAATAATTCTTCTGCTGTGTCCCTCTCTCCCTCTACACCTGTGACTATTTTGGCTCAAACTGTATGGGAAACTCGCGAAGTTCAGGTGATTCACGATGTAACCGATGATGAGCGCATTCACGGTAATACTCCCGAACTGCACCAACGTGGGGAAGCTTTCGTTGCTGCTAACATTTGTTCTAGTTTAGTTGTGCCATTGATCTGCCAACAAGAACTTATGGCAGTGCTGGCACTGCACCAGTGTTCTGTACCCCGCTTCTGGGGAGAAGATGAGGTGCAGCTAGTGTTAATGGTAGCGGATCAGGCAGCCTTAGCTTTGTCTCAAGCTTATGCTTACGAACAAGTCCGGGCCCTTGCCAAGCGAGAGAGCTTAATCAATACGATTACTAGTGCGATTCGCTCTAGTCTAGATCCTCAAGATATCTTTGCGGCGATTACTCAACAGCTGGGCCAAGCCTTACAAGTTGATGGCTGCGTCCTGTCTTTGTGGACAGAAGATGATGAGTTTGTCGAGTGTGTGGGCTTGTATGACAGTTTTCAGCATTTAGAAAATTTAGGTAGGTACAGTTCAACCCAGGCATGGCCAGCCTCAAACAATAACTCAAGTAGCAATCATCACCTAACAACTCCAAGATTACCCTATTCTCAAGCATCTATCCAAGAGAATCCAATCCTTCAACAAATGCTACAGACACATGAACCTGTGGTAATTGGTAACGTGAGCCATTCTCCCTCAGATGTGCAGGGTTTTAATTTGCCGTTAAAAATGCCAGCGCGATCGCTAATGTTTGTGCCATTACTGGCAGATGGTAAATGCATCGGTAGTATTACTTTGCATGAAGGTAAAAAAGTACGGAATTGGCTGCAATCTGATATCGATTTGGCGAAAGCAGTAGCAGCTCAAGCAGCGATCGCTGTGCAGCAGTCACACTTGTATGAAAAAACTCGCCAGCAAGCTGAACGCTTACTAGAATTAGACAAACAAAAAACCGAATTTTTCCAGAATATTTCCCATGAGTTTCGCACACCAATCACCTTGATCCAAGGGCCTTTAGAGTCGGCGGTGGCGGCTGGTGAAGGATTATCTTACTCCCAAAGTGCGATCGCTCTGCGTAACTCCCGCCGCCTCCTGCGACTAGTAAATCAACTCCTGGATTTACAACGCCTGAATGCGGGAAGAATGCAGCCTAGTTTCCATCCCTGCGATTTGGTCGAATTTGTCAGCCAAATTGTGGAATCTTTTCGTCCCTACTGTGAGAAAAAGAAACTGCATCTGATCGCCCAGTTAGATGAATGTTCTCCGGTATACTTGGACATGGAAAAATTTGACAAGGTGATTTACAACCTGCTGTCAAATGCCATGAAGTTTACTCCTGAAGGTGGCACGATCGCTGTCAGACTAAAATCTGAGCGAGATCGTTGCATATTGCAAGTACAAGATACGGGAATTGGCATTGTTCAAGAACAAATTCCTTACCTATTTGAGCGCTTCCGCCAAGCTGAAGGTTCAGCAAACCGTTCCTATGAAGGCAGTGGCTTGGGTTTAGCCTTAGTTAAAGAATTGGTAGAATTACATGGTGGTCAAGTCACTGTGGAATCAGTTTACGGTCAAGGTACTACCTTTAGTTTATGGCTTTTGACTGGAAATGCTCATTTACCCGCACAACAAATACTAGAAACGCCTGCGGAAGTGAATACGAGCCGCGCTAGTGTAGAATTGGCTGATTTAGAACTGGTAGAGTCAACAACAGACAATATTGAAGATATTACAATAAATTCCTCCCCTCATATTGATACTCAAGACTCAGCACTTAAGACTCAGCACTTAATTTTAGTTGTAGATGACAACCCGGATTTGCGAACCTATGTATCTGAGATTTTCCGCCGTAACGGTTATCGCGTACAGACGGCTCGTAATGGTTATGAAGGGCACAATACAGCTAAGGAAATTATGCCCAGCTTGATTGTGACTGACTTAATGATGCCCTTGGTGAGCGGACTGGAGATGATTCAGCTGATTCGCAAAGAGGAAAAGTTAAAAGGAACACCAATCATTTTGCTGACAGCAAAAGTTGACGAGGAAACCCGCATCGAAGGTACAGAACATGGGGCGGATGCTTATTTAGCAAAACCATTCAACGATCGGGAACTTTTAGCGGAAGTTCGGAATCTTTTAGCATTGAAAGAAAATGAACGACGAATCGTGGAGTTAAATACTTATCTAACAGAATCGGTGCTAAAGCGCTTTTTGCCAGCTGTATTGGTGCAAAAAGCCGCAACTGGTGATTTAACGTTAGATTTGCGTCCAGAACCACGCTTAATTACAGTTTTGTTTAGTGACATCGTGGGTTTTACACAGCTATCAAATACTCTCAGATCCCGACGAGTCGCAGAATTGCTAAATGAGTATTTAGAAGCTATGACCAAGGTTGTATTTGGCAATGGCGGCACTGTAGATAAATTTATGGGAGATGCGATCTTAGCTTTATATGGAGCGCCAGAAGAGCTAACCCCCAACGAACAAGTGCGTCGTGCCATCAATACAGCCAGAGCAATGCACCGCTCACTGGCTGACTTGAATCAGCGCTGGCGAGATCAAGGTGTATTTGATGGTGACAGACTTACTAGCGTCCAGTTTCGGTGCGGTATCCACCAAGGTACTGCTGTTGTAGGGATGTTTGGTGGTGCTGAACGGGCTGATTATACTGCTATTGGCCCAAGTGTAAATATTGCTGCAAGGTTGCAAGCTGCTGCTGTTCCGGGTACAATCCTGGTTTCTGCTGCCGTAGCAGATTATTTGCAAGAAGAAGAAATTACTAAAGGTAGTCCGCTAGAACTTAAAGGAGTGGATGAAACAGTTTTGACCTTTGCTGTTACACCAGAGGTAATGGTTAATCGCTAAAATTTAGACTGGTATTTTAAAGCATTAGCAATTAGTAAGAGTGCCTAATCATATCCAGTTTATATAATATGACACCATCGGTTGCAGACAAAACTCCAATTCCAGCCAAAGTCTGGAGGCGACACACTGATCCACCAGGTTTGTGGATTTCTGTCGTTATCGGTTCAGTCTCTCTGCACTTGCTGGCGTTCTGGCTAATACGCTCATCTAATGGATTTAGTCTGTGGTTTCCCCAGCAAAGCCAATCTGCTGTTCCTGTTGAATTGATAGACATTCCTCCTGAAACAAAATCCACAGCCAAAAGAGTTTCGCCAAAGCCAGCATCCACAACTCAAAAGTCTGTTTCAGCACAAACAGCACGAACTCAGCCCAGAAATGAAGATTTTGGGGCAATAAATTCTGCTGATAATTTCCAGCAAAAGAGTCGAATTTACGCCTCTCAACCTAATAGACAACAGAGAATTCCTGCATCCACACAAAAACCTATAGTTACACCGAAAGCGATCGCCACACAAAAACCTATAGTTACACCGAAAGCGATCGCCACGCCCAAACCTACAGTTACACCAAAAGCGATCGCCACACCCAAACCTACAGTTACACCAAAAGCGATCGCCACACCCAAACCTACAGTTACACCAAAAGCGATCGCCACACCAAAACCTACAATTACACCGAAAGCGATCGCCACGCCCAAACCTATAGTTACGCCAACACCTACGGTTCCAGTCGGTAATCTACCTTGGAAACGCCGTCAAGAAATCACACTGGGAAAGGGAACGGCACTACCAACAGGTATTCCATCAACTCCACCAACTCCGACTGGAGAAACTTCACCAACTCCAGCTAGGGAAACTCCACCACCTTCGACTAGAGAAACTCCATCAACTCCGACTGGGGGAGCATCGGTAGCAATAGTAGCTCCTCTGCTGAGAAATGAAATGATTAAATTTATACAAACAAGAGGATTTCGACAAGATGCTTTACCCGATGTTATCGCTTCATACACGGGAAGCAACTCAAAACAATTAGACTCAAGTTTTCTCCCAAGCGATTCCGAAATTAAGCCTGCACAGATGCTTGTTAGTTTAATAATCGATCGCAATGGCAAGTTTCAACAGGCTGTAGTTCTAGAAATAGAACCAACAACACTACAAAGTGAAAAAAGCACATACGAGCGAGTTCTTAATGATGTTTTCAAAACAGAAAACTTTCTTGCCGCTCACAACAACGATGGTAAAAAACCAGATTTGAGTAATTTGTTTGTACGAATCAAAATCCAGCCTGCTAATTCTAACTAGATGCTTGAATTTTTCTAAAAGCTATGTTATACTTAATAAGTTGGAAAGTTGCGGGTGTAGTTTAGTGGTAAAACTATAGCCTTCCAAGCTATTAATGCGGGTTCGATTCCCGCCACCCGCTTTAAAAAAGTCTGAAGTCCAAAACTGAAGCACGGTGTAAATACACCTAATATTTTGCTTTAGATTTTTGGAGTGGGTGTGGTAAACCACCCACTTAACCAAGCTTTATGTTAAATAACCTTATTATTGTTTTTCTCGATCGAGAAACAGCCGTAATCGCTCAAGCGATGCCTGCGGCGGGCTATGCCTACGCTAATCTTGGCAAACAAATGAAAAACTAGAGGAATATCGCACAGCTTTAATTTCCGAGTATCCCTCAATGCTCTTACATCAACAATGTGTAATATCTATCGACTTATCCAAACCTGCCGCTAACGTAATCTTTGGTATCTTGCTGCTGAGGATTGTTGAAAATTAGTTCTGTTGCTTCGTACTCTACCATGTAGCCGTTACGACCTCCATTTTCAGTAGTTTTGACATTAAAAAAGGCTGTCTTGTCAGAAACCCGCGCTGCTTGCTGCATATTATGGGTAACGATAACAATGGTATATTGCTCTTTAAGTTGGTGAATGAGTTCTTCAACCCGCAACGTGGAAATGGGATCGAGAGCGGAGCAAGGTTCATCCATTAAGATAATTTCAGGTTGGACTGCGATCGCACGAGCAATACATAATCTTTGTTGTTGTCCACCAGATAGAGAGGAACCACTTTGTCGCAGTTTATCTTTTACTTCGTCCCACAAAGCCGCTTGCCGCAAACTCCGTTCTACTAATTCATCCATATTACCTTTGTAGCCATTGATTTTGGCTCCAAAAGCAATGTTGTCATAAATTGATTTTGGAAATGGGTTTGGTCTTTGAAACACCATCCCAATTCTCCGACGCACTTCTACAGGATCGATGTCGGATGCATACAAATTTTTATCGTAAAAAAGTATTTTACCTTCTGCCCGAAATGACTCAATCAGGTCATTGAGGCGGTTATAGCATCGCAGCAACGTACTTTTACCACAACCAGAAGGGCCGATAAAGGCTGTCACCTGATTTTTTGGTATATCTAGCCAAATATTCTGCAAGGCTAGAAATTTGCCGTAGTAAACGTTGAGGTTTTCGGTGCGTAAAACGGTTTGAGTATCATTCACTGTGCTAACATTGGTAGCCATATAATTAAGTGCAGTATTAGTTTTAGCGATACAAATCCGCCATGTAGATGCTACGTCACTAAGCTTTCTTGCGAGTTGCCCAGCGAGCGATGATACTTGTGATTAGAACCATCAAGACTAAAATCAAAGATGCTGCCCAAGCTAGTGATTGCCAATTTTTAAAGGGAGAAATAGCATATTTGTAAACCAAAACAGCAAGGGAAGCTGTGGGTTCAAATAAGCTACCAGGCCAAAAATTGGAAAACAGGGCGGTAAATAGTAAAGGTGCGGTTTCTCCAGATGCTCTGGCGATCGCTAGCGTTGCCCCAGTTACAATTGCAGGTAAAGCTGCTGGCAAAACTACTTGACTTACTGTTTGAAAGTTTGTTGCTCCTAACCCTACAGATGCTTGCCGCAAATCTTGCGATACTAACTGCAAGGCTTCATCAGTGGTTCGGACAATAATTGGCAACATCAAAATTGCCAGCGCAAACCCTCCACCGAGAGCAGAATACGATCCTAAGTTTAACTTAACCAGTGTCAAAACCACAATCCCGTATGCAAATACCCCAGCAATGATTGAGGGGACTCCACTCAATACGTTAGCTGCAAAACGTACCCATCTTGCAACATTAGCCGAGCTAAATTCTGTGATGTAAATTGCCGCTAAAATCCCAAATGGGATACTAATCACGGCAGCAATTCCTACCATTAATAGTGTGCCCAAGATTGCATTACCAAAGCCCCCTCCCTTTTGTAAAGCTTTGGGTGGCAGTTCAAAAAAGATGCTAGGATTCAAACTGCTAAAACCTTGAATAATGACGTAAGAAAGGACTGCTAGCAAAGGCACAAGAGCCAATACTCCACAGATAAATGCAGCCACAGTCATTACAGTATTAAACAGTGTCCTTTGAGACATGGGAGCGCGAATTAAACTGCGCTCTGGAAAACTAGAAGTCATAATTCAATCCAAAACTAAGCTACAGTCGCTTGACTCTCAGAACGATAAACTCGGCCATGATATTTACTACTAAAGTCAAGAAGAATAGAACTAAAGCAGCGTACATTAAAGCCGAAACTTGCAACCCACTGGCTTCTGAAAATTGATTTGCCAGTAGAGAAGAAATCGTATTGCCTGGTGCTAACAGCGAGATACTAATGTTGTTGGAATTACCAATCAACATTGTTACAGCCATTGTTTCTCCCATTGCCCGTCCGAGTGCCAACATCACAGCACTAACTATCCCTGAAAAGGCGGCTGGAATCAGAATTTGCAAAATTGTTTCCCAACGGGTTGCTCCTAATCCTACGGCGGCTTGGCGCAAACTGGGGGGTATAGAAATTAAGGCATCACGCGATAGGGCTGTGATGATGGGCAAAGTCATAATCGCTAAAATTACACCTGCCGGCAACATTCCTGGCCCTGTAGGGGGGGTGCTAAAAAATGGTATCCAGCCAAAGTAAGTATTGAGCCATTTTCCCAAGTTAGTTATGAGAGGCACTAAAACGAAAATACCCCACACACCATAGACAACGCTGGGAATAGCTGCGAGTAGTTCTACCGCAAAAACTAATACCAATTTCACTTTAGCGGGTAAAAAATCCTCGCTGAGGATAATAGCTGTACCAACTCCAATCGGTACAGCTATCAGTAAACCGATAAAAGAACTCAAGAGAGTTCCATAAATTTGAGGTAGCACCCCGTAGGTATCATTAACTGGGTTCCAAGTGGTGTTGGCTAAGAAGCTTGCACCAAATTTTTGGATGGCAGGCCAAGAAGCGATCGCAACTTGTAAGCCGATCCATAATAAAGTGGCAGCAACCCCAAAGGCAAAAATTTTAGTAAGCCAAATAAAACCCCGATCTAGGGACTTTTCTACATCAGTGCGATTTTTTGTCGCTGATGAAAGATTTTGAGAATTTGTAGTCATGACTACCGACTTTCACAATTAAATCAGAGGAAGATATGGGAGGCAACCATCTCAACAAAATTGTTGCCTCATAGTCTTTTTAAACTAGTTTTGTAACCAGCCTAAAAATTATTGTCTAGGAATGTCTCATGTCTTAGCTGAAGCTACTTGGTAGCGCTAGTACCAGCAACAGAGATTTTATACTCTGGACTAATTTGATCGGCAGCAGCAGCCACCTTTGCGATCACGTTTTGAGGTAGAGGAACATATCCTAATGTCGTGGCCTGTTTTTGACCCTCAGTTAAAGCGTATTCGATCGCAGCTTCAACTGCCTTAGCTTTTGCCGCATTGGGATATTTCTTGTAAGCCAAAATCCAGGTGTAAGTGACGATGGGATAGGAATCAGCCCCTTCTGGATCGGAAATGAAGACGCGGAGATCGGGAGGTAGAGTTACTGATGCCAGAGTTTTAGAGGCTGACTCTTCACTAGGTACAATAAATTTACCGCCTTTGTTTTCCAAAGCAGCAAACTTGAGACTATTTTGTTTGGCATAGCCGTACTCGACATAACCAATAGAACCTTGTGTTTGTTGGATTTGAGCGGTAATACCTTCATTACCCTTAGCACCAACTCCCTTAGGCCAATTGACAGTTTTGCCTTCACCAACTTTAGTCTTCCACTCTGGGCTAATAGCACTGAGGTGTTTTGTAAACACACCTGTTGTTCCGCTACCATCTGAACGATAAACAACTGTGATTGCCTGTTTAGGAAGCTTTGCACCTGGGTTAGCCTTGGCAATTTGGGCATCGTCCCAAGAGGTGATTTTGCCTAGTAGAATATCAGCATAAACGGCTCGTGGCAGCTTTAGTTCTGCAACATCTGGCAAGTTGTAAGCTAGGACGATGCTACCAGCAGTTACAGGCAGTAAAATAACGCCTTTATCTGCTGGTACCTTCTGGATTTCTTCATCCTTCATGGCAACATCGCTAGCACCAAAGTCTACAGTGCCTTTGATAAATTGCTCAACTCCAGCACCGCTACCAACTGAGGCATAGTCAACTTGCAGATTTGGATATTTTTTGTTTAGATCCGTAAACCATGTATCATACAATGGTGCTGGAAAAGATGCACCAGCCCCGCTTAACTTGATATTTCCACCCAAATCTAATTTGGTTGTGCTGGAGGCAGTAGTATCTGTAGCAGTGCCAGAAGGAGTCTCCTTGGTGGCCGTATTATCTGGGTTTTGCTGTCCGCCACCACATGCAGCTAGGCTGAATGTCAGTGCTAACACTGAAATTGAAGCTGTGAGGCGATGAATTTTTATTACACTAAGAGGTGAGGGCATCGCTATCAATAGTTTGGGTAACTTTTCAGGTGAGCGCTTCTAAGGATACCCCTAAAGAATGAATGTCAAGGTAAAGGATAGGTTAACAAAGTAAAAAATGCTTGTTTTTTTTTGATGAAGAACAAACACTCGTTTCTACTTTTGCTTGATAAAATTTATACTGCTATTGCTAGTCAGACGTTACAAATAGTACCACGGTAAGCTGGTTGCATATATTTACTAAACTTTATTATTTTAGTGTAGCTTTGTTAGTCCAGTGATAAAAAATGACAAATTGTGGTAATATGTAAAACTTAAAATAAATTTGAGAACCGATAAAAGTTCTTGCTGCTTAGAGGTCTAAGTAGGATAAAAGTCATAACTAAACAATCTAAGTTTAGAAAAAGTAGAAGAAAAACCGTCAATTGCCTATTTTATGGAGAGTAGGCAGAGCGATCGCTAAAAAATCGTGAATTAAAGAACTGTCTTTAACATTTTGTAGCATAAGTTGGCGCTGAATCGAAAAACTTAGTTTAAATACTAAATTTTGCTAACTTTACTGCGTATTAGGTCAAATACCAGAATCAGACTAGGCTTCAGTCAATAAAATTACAGCTATAGACACCTAAGCGATAATTTGCAGAACTGAAGAGTTACATACCAAAAAGGCAAAAAAAAATATGCTAATTCTTAGAGGTGTCAGCACAAATTTCATTTCAATACTAATGAACATACTAGTTGCTGTTGATTTTCCCTTTTGCCTTTCCCTGGTTGCCTGATAAATGTTTGCTGCTTCCAATCAATTACTATGGTCTATGATTGGCTTACTCCTGACAATGGGTGGCACCTTCCTAGAAGCCTATGGCATCACCTTTCCTTGGAATTGGAGTAAGCACGGAATTCAGACTTTTTCTTTAGGTGTCACTTTTCAAATTGGCGCAGTACTGTTGGTAGGTTGTTTAGGGGGCAAAAATGCCGGTGCGCTCTCGCAAATAGCCTATTTAGTGATGGGACTAACCTTATTACCTGTATTTGCCGATGGCGGAGGTATTGGTTATGTTAAGTTATCTCAGTTTGGCTATCTACTAGGCTTTATTCCTGGAGCTTGGATTTGTGGCTTGTTTGCCTTTAAAGCTAGACCTCGACTAGAAACTCTCGCTTTTAGTTGCATCTGTGGCTTGTTAACCCTCCATCTATGCGGTATCACTTATTTGATTATTAGCTATATTTTTCAGTGGAAAGGCACAGAAAATCTACCTTTGATGCAAGCAATCCTTAGATACTCTTGGTTTGCACTACCAGGGCAATTAAGTGTGGTCTGTGCCGTTACTGTAATAGCATATATATTGCGTCACTTAATGTTTTATTAGTTATCAAGGGGCTAGAGGCTAGGGGCTAGAAATTTATTTAAAGTTTAAAATTCTTCTACCTAGTCCCTAGTCCTTAGTCCTTAGTCCTTAGCCCCTAGTTTCATGCGTTTAAAAAATCGCCTTTTCTGGATTGCTGCCTTCATAGCTTTTTTCTTAGACCAAATAACAAAATACTGGGTGGTGCAAACTTTTAGCTTGGGGCAGACACTACCACTCTTACCTGGGATATTTCACTTCACCTATGTGACTAACACTGGTGCCGCTTTTAGTCTATTAAGTGGAAAAGTCGAGTGGTTGCGCTGGCTATCTTTAGGAGTCAGTTTAGTATTGATAGCTTTGGCCTTGTTTGGCCCAACGTTAAATTTGTGGGATCAGTTGGGCTATGGCTTGATTTTAGGTGGAGCTATGGGCAACGGTATCGATCGCTTTGTATTAGGATACGTTGTTGATTTTCTTGATTTTCGCCTGATTAACTTTGCTGTATTTAATGTGGCAGATTCATTTATTAGTATCGGTATTGTTTGCCTATTAATTGCTTCCTTGGAAAAAACACCGACTTCAACTGGTAGGTCGCAGTGAATCAGGTAGGAGGTAGAGGGTAGTATTCCTCTGCCTAAAAATGCCCTCTGCCTTGAGCCTTTCTCGTTAAACTATTAAGCCTGGGATGAATCATCCCAGGCTATTGATTAATGAAACCCTTGCTCAGTCTTATATGCGAAGACTTTATCTATAAGATTCCAAAGATTTTTATTTCATTTGCATCCTACACCAGTTTTATATAACTGGTGCAGAAAATCAAGATGCACCGGCGATCGCTGATGGCAAATTAGTATTCATATTATGCCCCAGCTTTTAATTTAATTACCTGTGGCAGGAGTACTAGAGCCTGGAGTACTGGGAGAGTTTACACCTGGTGCGGTAGTGCTGCCAGGAGTGCCAGGTTCAGGTGAAGTTGAGCTTCCTGGTACGGTAGTGGTGCTAGGAGCGCCAGGTTCAGGTGGTGTCATGCTTCCTGGTGCTGGAGTTAAGTTGCTAGGAGCGCCAGGTTCAGGTGGGGTCATGCTTCCTGGTGCTGGAGTTAAGTTGCTAGGAGCGCCAGGTTCGGGTGGGGTCATGCTTCCTGGTGCTGGAGGTTCAGGTGGGGTAACGCTTCCTGGTGCTGGAGTGCTTTCGGGGCTGACAGATCCAGGTGGTGTCATGCTTCCTGGTGCTGGAGTGCTTTCGGGAGTGGTGCTGTTACTAGGTGTGGTTTCTGCTGGTACTGTAGTGCTACTAGGAGCGCTGGGGTTGGCTGCTGTACCGCCGGGACAGCGAGAGTTAAGCGGGAAATACTCGCACAGAATTTTCATGCCTTCTGGCGACATCTTGATTTCCGTTGGTGCACTAGTAGATTCGCTACTGGATTGGGCTATGGGGGATTTACTGGATTCGGCTACAGCAATATTAGTGGTGAGAGCCAAAGATAAAGCTGTACCAATCAGGGTCAGAGATTTTCCCATCATTCTGAAATTAACCTCAACGGAACACTCGGCCCATTAAAACAGACAATAAGATTTAGAAAATCTTCCTAAATGAAGATATTTTGGTTTGTTGCAGAATCTGTGGATATGTAAAATTGTTAAAAATTAAATTTGTTGCTTCTTGATAATTAGTATTTATAAACACATTGGTACAAATTATGTTCGTAGTTACTGAACGAAGAAATGTACACAATACAAGCTCTTGAGAAGAGGGAAGAAATTTATGCCTTTGTAAACAAGTGACGAAAATAACAAACTAATTTTGATAGCAAAGTAAGCTTAAGTATAAATTAGAGCAAAAAATTCAGTATAGCTAATTTATGCTTTGGCTTATGAGTAAAATGATGAAAGACTAACATCTAAATTGTAATTCGCCCGATTCTTCACTAAAAAGTGTGATGTGAATAGCCGATGAGTTTTCCCCAACCCCCTCAAAAGCCACAAACGTTAATTGGTCAACTGACTCAAGCAGTCCATACTATCCAAGCTAGGGTTGATTTTTCCAAACTGGCGCTCAAGCCTAATGCCAAAGTACCAGAACTCTGGGTGCAGGATGCGGGGGCGGATAAAGCAGAGGTCTATCCACTGTTGGGCGATCGCTATATTCTCGGTCGTAGCTCCAAATCCAGCGATATCGTCGTCCGTAACCCTGTTGTCAGCCAAATTCACCTGTCGCTATCGCGGAATTCTACTCATAGCACACCAGTTTTCGTCATCAAAGACGAAAACTCCACCAATGGCATTTATCGTGGCAAGCGTCGTGTTAATTCCCTGGAACTGCGTCACGGCGATATTCTCACCCTGGGCCCCCCAGAACTCGCCGCTTCTGTGCGCTTGCAATACGTCGATCCACCAGCCTGGTATGTCAAAGCTGCAAGTGTTACAGCTTATGGTGTCGGCGGTGTCAGCGCTCTGTTAGCTTTAGTAATTGGCGTAGAATGGCTGAAATTTTCAGTTAGACCCCTACCAACAGCTACACGCGCCCCAGTAGTTGTTTACGCTCGTGATGGAGCCACCCCGCTCAGAGAGCCTCGAACAACCTCTCATGTAGATATGAAGCGTTTAGAGGAATTTGGCCCTTATTTGGCATCTGCTGTAGTAGCTTCAGAAGATAGTCGTTATTACTGGCACTTTGGGGTTGATCCTCTGGGGATTTTACGAGCCGTATTGATCAATAGCCGTAGCGGAGATGTGCAACAAGGAGCCAGCACTGTTACGCAGCAAGTTGCCCGCAGTTTGTTCCGAGAGTATGTAGGTAGACAGGATACCCTTGGACGCAAATTGCGAGAGGCAGTTGTCGCCCTCAAGCTAGAAACCTTTTACAGCAAAGATGATATTTTGCTGATGTACTTAAATCGGGTTTTTTTGGGGGGAGATACCTCTGGCTTTGAGGATGCAGCCCGGTATTACTTTGAGAAGCCTGCTAAAGAATTAACTTTGGCAGAAGCAGCTACTTTGGTGGGAATTTTACCTGCTCCCAACGCATTTGATTTTTGCGGGGATGGGCCAAATAAGCTAGAAGCAGCTGAATACCGGAATCGCGTAATTAAGCGATTACTGGAGATGGGCAAAATTAAACCTGAAGATGCGAATCGAGCTAGACGCTCTACCGTCCAAGTTAGTCCTAAAGTTTGCGAACAGCAATCTAAGACGATCGCTCCTTATTTTTACAGTTATGTGTTTTCTGAACTGGAATCAATCTTAGGACAAGGAGCGGCAAACGAAGGGAATTATATCATCGAAACCCAGCTCGATCCATCTGTACAGAGCCAAGCAGAATCTGCGTTGCGGAATTCAGTCAACAACGCTGGTGGAAGTTTTAATTTTTCTCAAGGGGCTTTGGTAACTCTTGACTCCAGCACAGGTAGCATCTTGGCAATGGTAGGCGGAACTGATTACAAAAAAAGTCAGTTCAATCGTGCCGTTCAAGCCAAAAGACAACCAGGTTCCACCTTCAAAATCTTTACTTATACTGCTGCTATTCAACAGGGAATTTCCGAATCAAAAAGTTATTCTTGCGCCCCTTTAACTTGGCAAGGCTTTACTTATAAACCCTGTCGTGCTGGTGCTGACACTAGTTTAGATATTGCTACCGGTCTTGCTCTTTCAGAAAATCCCATCGCCCTACGAGTTGCCAGAGAAATCGGGCTGAATAAAGTGGTGGCAATGGCGCAGAATTTGGGAATAAAGTCAAACCTAGATCCGGTTCCTGGCCTAGTACTGGGTCAAAGTGTGGTCAATGTTTTGGAAATGACTGGTGCTTTTGGCGCTATTAGCAATCGGGGAGTGTGGAATCCTCCCCATGCGATTAACCGAATTTTAGACAGTGGTGATTGCCGCGATCGCAATGATATCAAAACCTGCCGTGTAATCTACTCTTTCGATCGAGATCCAGATGCCAACAAACGAGTACTGACAAATGGTGTAGCCGATGAGATGACTAGTTTGATGCGTGGTGTCATCACAAGAGGTACTGGTCGTAGTGCGGCTCTAGGACTGGGAGAAGCTGGAAAAACAGGCACGACTGATAAAAACGTTGACTTATGGTTCATCGGTTTTATTCCTAGTCGGCGGCTTGTAACTGGTGTTTGGTTGGGAAACGACAATAATTCCCCCACGTCTGGTAGCAGCGCTCAAGCCGCTCAGTTATGGGGAAATTATATGCGGCGAGTTACGCGGTAAATGGGGATTGGGAATTGCTAATTGGTTTGGTAGACGGTCAAAATTCCGTTCTACCATTCTTTTGCCACCAAGTTAATATTTCGGACAGGTCTAATTCAGTCCACTAAGGGTGGACTTTCGCTATCAGCCCATAACTTCAGTTCTGTCCGGGATATCGTCCCCCATTCACAGCACGCATCCGTTGGACACTTCCAGCTTGACAATCGCGTAACCAAGTTTTAACCCCTTGGGCAACAGTGCCGTTACTACTATCCCGTGGCGGCGATAATGGCTGCTGTGTTGAATTGGAGCTAGTTTGAGAAAACATCATTACTAAACGCCAACCAGTTGTAGTTTTAGTCAACAACAGCCAGTGGAATTCCTGCAATTCTAACGCTTTCCTTCCTATGTACTGCCGTCCCAAAGTAGTAAAGAAAACTTGCTCAATTCCTGATGCAGAGTTTTTAGACGCATCTGCACCATATTCTTCAAGATTAAGGGGCAGAGGAGAAAACTCAGGTTTTCCTGCCACCAGCACATAACTGTAAATATCGCTGCTTCTGCTGAGGCGACGGGCGCGTTGACTAGCGCGATTGGTATAACTAGGTAAATCTTCTAGTAGCTGTATAGTTAATGTTTCTAGATTTTGCTCAGAACACAAAGACTTCGCCCCGTCGTTGACATTTTCCCTTTCTGCTAGTGCCGAGGGATTAGGGGTGGGGTTTGTCGAGAACGCTGGATAAGCAAGGATATTCGATCCGAAAACCCAAAAGCCACAAGCTAAAAGCCAACTATAATTTTTCTTCTTGAGCGAATAGGCAAGATTTTTCTGCCCTACACCCTGCACCCTATCCCCCAGTTTCTCATTGACTCTTAGCTTCATGCCACTGTGGTTAACTCCTCAGAAATCCTCTTCCAGGCTAACTCCGGCTCAGTAGCAGCAGTGATGGGACGGCCAATCACTAGATAATCTGCGCCAGCAATGATTGCTTGGGCTGGAGTAAGCGATCGCTTTTGATCGCCAATATTAGCCCAAATTGGTCTAACTCCCGGACAAACTAGCAAAAAGTCATCTCCACAAGTTTCTCGTAACTGTGCCACCTCTTGGGGCGAACAAACTGCCCCATCCAATCCCGCCTCTTGAGCCAGCAATGCCATTTCTAGGGCGTATTCTGGTAATTCTAGGGGAATCTTTAAATCAAATGCTAGTTGTCTAGCAGAAATGCTCGTTAACAAGCTAATAGCAATTAACTTAGGCGGTTTTACACCCGCTTGGGCAGCCCCTTCTTGTGCGGCTTCTGTTGCAGCTTTCAGGGCTTCTGTACCAGATGTAGAATGAATTGTCAATAAATCTACCCCGTAACGAGCCGCACTACGACAAGCGCCAGCAACTGTGTTAGGGATATCGTGAAACTTTAAATCTAGGAAGATGCGCTTTTCCTTAGATTTCAAAACTTGCAGAATTTTTGGCCCAGTGCTAGTAAACAACTCTAAGCCGACTTTCCAAAAACCGACTTGTGGGAGTTTATCTATAAGAGCGATCGCACTTTCTTCATCTGGCACATCCAAAGCGACAATAATTTTTTCTTCTGCATTCATACATGGTTTCTTGATAACTACTTCCCAGTCTCTAGTTCCCATCTAAGGCACTAAACGCACAAACTTATTTTTCCCAACTTGTAAAACCTTACCTTGTAACTCACCAGAATCAGCAAAAGTAGTATCAACATCGGTAATGCGATCGCCATCTAAGCGCACTCCACCTTCTTGAATTTTCCGCTTACCTTCTCCTGTACTTTTGCATAAACCAGTGACATTGAGAATATAGGCTAATTTAGCGGGAAACTGCGATATCTCAGCTAGAGAAAATTCGGGAACTGCACCTTCTTTTCCGCCGCTTTGCGCTGCTTCTTTTGCTTCTTGGGCGGCTGTTTCGCCGTGATACTGCTTGACAACTTCATAAGCTAGGAGTGTTTGGCGATCGCGGGGATTTTCTGGCAAATTATCCAAAGGTAAATCTGTCAGCAGTTCAAAATACTCCTCCAGCAGATTATCTGGAACCCCTTGTAACTTTTGATATTTTTGCCCCGGATGTTCTGACAGCCCAATATAATTACCTAAAGACTTAGACATTTTTTGTACCCCATCCGTGCCAATCAAAATTGGCAGCAGCATCCCAAACTGGGGCTTTTGACCAAAATGGCGCTGCAAATCTCTGCCTACAGCGATGTTAAATTTTTGATCTGTCCCTCCTAATTCCACATCTGCTTCAACAGCAACGGAATCGAAACCTTGCATTAACGGGTATAGGAACTCATGGATAAAAATCGGATTCTCTTTCTTATAGCGATCGGCAAATCCTTCTTTCGCCAACATCTGCCCCACCGTCATCGTCGAGAGTAACTCCAAAATTTTCTCTAAGTTGAGCTTAGAGAGCCATTCGGAGTTATAGCGCACCTCTAACCTTCCTGGTGTGTCAAAATCCAAGATAGGACGTACTTGATCGAGATAAGTCTGGGCATTGCGGGCTACATCTGCTTCTGTAAGCTGACGGCGCACCTCAGATTTCCCAGTCGGATCGCCAATGCGTGCTGTAAAATCGCCAATAATTAAAACTGCTATATGGCCTGCATCTTGAAACGCTCGCAGTTTCCGTACTGGTATGCTATGACCGAGATGAATATCAGTACCAGTAGGGTCAATCCCAAGTTTGATCCTCAAAGGTTGGTTTGTAGTTAGCAAAAGCTTTTCTAGACTTTCACTGTTAACATCAACTGGTTGTGGAAAAACTTCTACAACACCACGACGCAGCCAAGCAAAATCTTGCGTCATACTAGAAAATCCACTGTTAGCTATGTTTTGCCCGCTAGAAGCTAAGTTGGTTATAAACACTTGCAATTTATCCACTTTCTCATCTGCCAAACTACTATAATTGCAAAAAATTAACCGCCTTGCTTCGTCCAATCAATTACAGTTAAATTTATAAGAGAGGAAGTGAAATCGCCGTGTCGTCTTCTAGGACTTTTGAAGATAAACAGCCACAACGTCGGGCTTCATCAGGTTTTGAGTTTTTGAAAGGAGTTGGTCAGGTAACTGGCGGTACTCTCCTGTCAATCACTATGCTGGCAAGTTCCATTGTAGCCGGAGGACTGGTTGGTTTAGCCATTAGTTTCCGTAATTTGCCAGATGTGAGACAGCTACGTAACTTCTTTCCCTCAGAAACAACTTACATCTATGACGTTAAGGGTAAACTTTTAACGAGTATCCACGGGGAAGCCAACCGGGAAGTCGTACCCCTGGATAGAATTTCCCCGAATTTAAAACGGGCTGTATTAGCAAGTGAAGATAACCACTTCTACGATCACCACGGTATTAACCCTACTGGTGTTGGCCGGGCTATAGTAGTTAATGCGGTAGCAGGTGGAGTCAAAGAGGGTGGCTCTACTGTTACTATGCAGTTGGTAAAAAACCTGTTTTTATCTCAAAAGCGTGCCTTTACCCGCAAGTTAGCGGAGGCAGTGCTAGCAATCAGGTTAGAGCAAATTCTTACCAAAGACCAAATTTTAGAAATGTACCTCAATCAGGTTTATTGGGGTCATAACAATTATGGTGTACAAACGGCAGCCCGCAGTTACTTTAATAAGTCATCAGAATATTTAACCTTGGGTGAGTCAGCAATGATGGCGGGTTTGATCCAAGCACCAGAAGAATTCAGCCCCTTTGTGAGCATGAAGCTGGCAAAACAGAAACAAAAAGAAGTGCTGGGGCGGATGCTGGAATTAAACTGGATCGACCAGTCTGAGTATGACAATGCCCTCAAGCAGGAAATCAAACTTGGTAAAATCAAATCCTTTCAAGGTAGTGCCCTACCCTATGTAACCAACACCGTAGCGCAGGAATTGGCTAAAAAGTTTGGGCGTGACACACTACTCAAAGGTGGGATGCGGGTGCAAACTACAGTTGATGCCAAGTTCCAAATAATGGCAGAGGAAACCGTCACTAAGTGGCATAAAGCACTTTTAGATCAGGGATTATCTAAAAACCAAATGGCGCTGGTGTCAATCGATCCGCGCACACATTTTATCAAAGCATTGGTAGGCGGTATAGATCCTAAGACTAGTGAATTCAATCGGGCAACTCAAGCTCAACGCCAACCCGGATCTTCTTTTAAACCGTTTGTATATTATACTGCTTTTGCTACTGGTAAATATACGGCAGACTCAACAGTAGAGGATTCTCCAGTCAGCTATCGAGATGGTAACGGTTGGTACTCACCCAGAAATTACGATAACAGTTTTAGGGGATCGATGCCAATTAGAACAGCTTTAGCCCAGTCACGCAACATTCCTGTAATCAAGATTGGTAAGGCTGTGGGAATGAATCGAGTGATCGAAACTTGTCGTACCTTGGGTATTATGAGTCCGATGGAACCTGTTACTTCCTTGCCTCTGGGTGCAATTGGTGTTACACCTTTGGAAATGGCTAGTGCTTATGCCACCTTTGCTAATTATGGCTGGCAGTCACCGCCAACTGTAATTGCTCGTGTCACTGATAGTAGTGGTAACGTATTGCTAGATAACACTCCCAAGCCTCAGCTAGTTCTCGATCCTTGGGCATCAGCAGCAATTCTTGATGTGATGCGATCGGTAATCAATGAAGGTACTGGTAAAGGTGCTGCGATCGGTCGTCCAGCCGCCGGTAAGACGGGAACAACATCATCAGAAAAAGATATTTGGTTTGTTGGCACTGTGCCACAGTTAACAACTGCGGTTTGGGTAGGGAGAGACGACAACAGACAATTAGCTGACCATGCAACAGGTGGTGTTATGGTCGCTCCTATCTGGAAAGATTTTATGGAGAAGGCACTTAAGAACACACCAGTAGAAAACTTCAAGCCACCTTCGCAGTTTTCTCGCCCCAAGTCACAATAATTTGAGATTTTGGGTCGCACCTTTAGTGCGCTTCTAGCGCAATTTGGATTTTGGATTAATTGCCAATCCAAAATCTAAAATTGACTAAGCCTGTTTTTCTAGCTCGGCTTTCATCCGTTCTAAAGTGAGGTTCATTTGGTCAAACATTTGTTGCGGGGTAACACCGAATTGACCTAATTGCGTTTTCAGTTGTTCTACCGTCATTTGTGCCATGAAATCTTCTGATAGCTCGAAACGCTTCATAAAGATGCGATACCGATCCATCATGGCTTCCATTTGCTCAATAAACAGCTTTTTGCCATCGCGGTCAAATTTGCCGTAGTTATTACCAAGCTTGATTAGTGCTTGATAATCCTCAAATAGCTGTTTTGCTTCTTGCTGAACGATCTCAGAATCGAAGAATCCCATATTGCTTATACTAAACTGAGCGCCCAGACTCAGCAGCTTAATAGTTTTACTTCTATTTATTATTTTAGTCTAGGTGAGTAATCTAGTGACGAAGCTTCGGTTTTAGTACGGTTTGTTACCGAAATTTCAACACTTGACTTGAAAACGCTTCCTCTCGCTAGACCGACTCAATAAAGGTCTGTGAAACTTACTGTATTTGCTTTACACCTGAAGCGTTTAGGGTTTGTTTGGGCTTGAACTTTGTTCAAGTCCCGTTATAGATCGATCTTTCCGTCTGTAATCGCGGAAAATGCGCTGATTGACCTCTATTTGCCTCGTTAAGACTTTATGGCTATTAACATGGCTATTAACATAACTGTTTTACGCTTTGGTGCAGGAATACTGGCATTTTCCGTAGTGTCAGCCATGTTCCTACCACGTGTCCTTCGGCAACACGGTTATGCCTTGCCCGGACGAAACGGCATTCCTTGTACAATTCCATACGGTCAGCGTAGCTACGTCGGTCCTCTGGAGTGCGATCGGGATTATATGTATGGAAAAACTCTAAATTGCAGGTCACAAACAGATTTAATCAATAAAGGATGGTGGCCACTTGAACGGGTTGGTCTATTCCTACACTGCTGGGTGCGTCGCGTCCGATGTTTGTAGAAAGCCGTCTAAAACAAGACACACCAACAGCGGTATTTATGCTCGTTGAGCCAGGATGTTATGTGCCTTATTCACTCTTAGGTGGGCCATAGGAAGGAAACATCCTCAAATAGCTGTTTAGCTTCTTGCTGAACGATCTCAGAATCGAAGAATCCCATATTGCTTATACTAAACTGAGCGTTCAGACTCAGTAGCTTAATAGTTTTACTTCTATTTATTATTTTAGTCCAGGTGAGTAATCTGATGACTAAGCTTCGGTTTTAGTACGGTTTGTTACCGAAATTTCAACACTTGACTTGAGAACCTTTACCCTTTGTAAACCGACTTAATAAAGCAGCAATACTCATAGCTTTAGCCATTGATTTCGGATTGGTATTTTCACCTGGTTGAATCTTCAGTCCGGGAGCGTATTTCAAAGCTAGTGAATTTTGCGGATTCAGTTTTAATGCTTGACAGATGTAAACCCTAGCCATCCCCACAAATTTCTGTTGGAGATGTACCAAACCTAATAAGGCATAATAGTCGCTGTTATTTGGCTCTAACTTGATGGCATCGCGCAGTTCTTGCACAGCTAGGGGCCATTTGGTTAGCCTGACATATTCAATAGCTCGTTCGTAGTGACGTTGAGCGTAGTTTGTCAAAACTGGTTCAACTGGGTTGACTTCTACTTCCGGGATGATGGGAACAGCTTTTTGTGGTAAGAAAAGGTGTGGTTTATGCAACCGTAAATAAACTAGATTCAGTATACTAATTTGTTGCGTCACCTGATAAAACTGATCTAATGATTTGTATTGAGCTTCTGCATAGCAGACGATCGCTTCTTCGTAAAACAATTCTGCTTCAGGTGTAGACATTTCCGTAATTTCATGAGCGATGGCACTTTGAGAAGACAAAGACTTCTGCTCCAAAACTCTGGTATCCGATCGCAGCATAGCGATCGCAATCAAGCGCTTCTGTCGGTGTTTCAGTTGTTCATAAGCTGGATTGATTAAATGGCTAAATATTGCTGTTGCTAATTTTTGGTCTGGATTGCAGTTTTTGGCATAGCGATCGGGATGTAGGAGTTTCGCTAAAGTGTGATAGCGTTTGAAAATCTGGCGATCGTCAGCAATCACAGAAATTCCTAGCACAGCGTAAGGATCGCAAAGCTTTTCAACCCATCCCGGCGGTAGTAAGGTCTGTGACATAGTAGTAATAAAGCTGTTAAAAACTTAAAATTAGCATCAAAGCTCAATGCACAGTCATGTGAAACTTACTCAAATTTCTTCAAATACTAAATTGTGCGTGGAACTTCCCATCCAAAAGTCTGAAGGGCAAGACAAGGAACTGTGTTATTGGTAGATTTATTATAAATATGTTGACTAAGCGCAAAAGTCGAAGTATTGCTGCTGTTTTAGCCTTTTCTGGCACGCTGACAATTTCAGGATTACATAAATTCTATCTGGGACAGCCGTTGTGGGGTATTTTGTATGTGCTGCTTTCCTGGACACCTATCCCCAAGGTAGCTAGTGCTATTGAGGGAGTTTGGTATTTAGCCCAAGATGAAGAAGCTTTCGATCGCAATTTTAATCTCGGCAAGTCAGCGACAAGAAACTCACAAAAGGTAAGTAATCAGGTAGGAGCAATGGCTGAGGCAATGCGTGAATTGGATGCTTTGCGTCAGGATGGACTGATTTCAGAGTATGAGTTTGAACAAAAGCGCCGCCAATTGCTAGACCAGATTTCTTAAATAATTCGTAATTCGTAATTCGTAATTCGTAATTCGTAATTATGTAAGCGAAAAGGGGATTTCAACCCCAATCGCATTACAATCAACCCTTCTGGGATGGGGGCTTGACTTCAATATTGGTTAAAGTAAGCGATATGAATAACTGGCTACCTTTGAACCCCAGACTGCAAAAACTCCGCGCCAAACTCCTCAACGATCCTTACTATCGCCTCCAATCTGGGGAAGAAATTCAGATAGCGGCAAAATTAGGTATTCGCATTGATGCTAATCAAGCGACTGTAGATGATTGGTTACGCCTACCAGGTTTGTCAATTCACCAAGCGCGATCGCTTGTAGAACTTTCGCATTCTGGTGTTAAATTTTACTGTATTGAAGATATCGCTGCGGCTTTGGCTATACCAGTGCCGCGCCTGGAACCATTAAAGCCTCTGCTAAATTTTATTTATTATGACCATGAATCTCTAGAAAGTCCGACCCATTTAGTCAATCCGAATACAGCAACAGTCCAAAAGTTAGCCCAAATTCCATTTATAGATTTGTCTTTAGCGCAAGCAGTGGTTCAAAATCGGCAATCAGTAGGGCCTTACCGTAACCTAGCTGATTTTCAACGACGGCTAGAGTTAAGTGGTGATGCGATCGCCCAACTGATGTATTATTTAACATTTTAAGTTAAAAGTTAGAAGTTAGAAGTTTTAAAATAACTACTAACTCTGCCAATTTTAGATTTTGAATTGAAGGAAAAATCTAAAATCCAAAATTGAATGACTCCTAACTATTTAAATAAACCCAATGCGATCGAGCGGCCAAAAACGAAATGTTGCCCGACCGATAACATTTTTTCTGGGTAAAAAGCCCCAATAGCGAGAGTCATTACTATCATTGCGGTTATCTCCCATAACAAAAAATTCGTCTTCTGGGACTTTCACTGGTTGATATGGCTGATTTGGTGGTTCAGCAATGTAGTCTTCTGCCAATGGTTGACCGTTGAGATAGACTTTGCCAGAATCAACACTAATTATTTCACCAGGCTGACCAATAACCCGCTTGATAAAAGCTTGGTCTTTGGGATATCCCCGACGTTGTAATTCTGCGGGTGGCTGAAAAACAATAATATCTCCAGTTATGGGAGGGTGAAAATGGTAGGATACTTTTTCAACTACCAGGCGATCGCCTGTATGTAAGGTTGGCAACATCGAATCAGAAGGGATATAGCGGGGTTCGGCGATAAAAGTCCTGATCAGAAGTGCTAAAAATAATGCGATCGCAATTAAAATCAGATTTTCTTGCCAACTACGCAATACTTTTAACGACGCAGTATCTTCTTTTGCATCACTTTCGCGAGGAATCATAAAAGTTTTTAGCCAGTTTCAGAAGTGGGACAAATACCTTGATTATTTTGACTCAAAAGGTATATTGATAAGCAAGTTGGGTTCTGCATAAACCCATACAAATATTAAATAATACAGTTATCTCATTTACAAAGGATAAGCAAAATGCTGGAAATAAGCTGCGAACTGTCTAAGGCAATATCAGCTAAGGATTGGGATTCCTAGATAGATAAGTGAAGTACCCCAACCTGCTTCGCTGAGGTTGGGGCTTCCAACATCATTGAATCAGTGACGGTCTTATTCGTCCTCG
>NZ_NOLI01000092.1:0-32036 GCF_002245975.1 Nostoc sp. 'Peltigera membranacea cyanobiont' 213
CTGCTCCCCCTGCTCCCCCTGCCCCCTGCTCCCATTCCTCCAGCAGGTCAGGGCGGCGATCGCGGGTTTTTTGAATTTGTTGCTCGTAACGCCACTTGGCGATCGCTGCATGATTCCCACTGAGCAAGACATCAGGCACTTTTAAACCGCGAAAATTGGCAGGACGAGTATATTGGGGATAATCTAATAACCCTTCCTCAAAACTTTCTGCTGTCAGGGATGCGGTTTTGGCGACGGTTCCTGGTATTAGTCGCACTACACCATTAATCAAAGCCATTGCTGGAATTTCCCCGCCAGTCAGAATAAAATCGCCCAAAGATACTTCTCGAGTTACCAAATGCAGCACCCTCTCATCGACTCCTTCGTAATGCCCGCAAATAACTACTAACTGGTCATAATTTGTCACCAATTCTTTCAAAAGAGGTTGATTAATTGTTTCACCCTGTGGACTCATCAAAATTACTTCTCTTCGGGGAAGAGTTGGCAGCGACTCTACAGCCGTAAAAATCGGTTCTGGTTTCATTAGCATCCCCACACCGCCGCCGTAGGGTTCATCATCCACCTTGTGGTGCTTATCAGTGGTAAAGTCCCGTGGATTAACCAGATGCACTTCGGCAATCTGTTTAGCTAAGGCTTTACCCAGTAACCCAGAATTGAGAACAGAGTTAAAACAGTCAGGAAAAAGTGTAACTATATCAAAGCGCACAGTTATTCGTATTCGAGGACACTAATCTTAAATTTGGATGTCTAGCAAACACCGCCAAGCCAAGGTCGAGTCAAACTCCAGTTAAACTTTATCAATAGTATCTAAAACTACCAGGACTCTTGGATTTTAGATGGGATCAAAAGTTTTTCTAATTACTTAATTTATGTTTAAATGTTGTCACAAGTACATTTAAATTAATAATCAGATCGAGTTAACAACTTCCAGGATGCATCGAGCCAGCCTCAGAAAAAAGCGTAGTCTTGCCTGCTCGTCCCCAGTCTCAGAGGGGGAATCTAGCCCCCTAAAGACTATTTTGCCCTGCTGCAAGTGGACAGGTGAAAAACAAGGCCCTGGCTTTGAAGAATGGGAACAAACACGTTTAGACTGAGGCAACGCGAGCGTTAAGCGAGAATTCGGAGAGTGGCTGCCCAGTTTCAAAACTTCCAAAAAGTTTCCTCTCAAAAGTTGCAAAGCGCAAAAATCATCAGGCAACTGATCCTTGTTAAATTCACCTGAAGTTGTTGACAGGAGAAACAAAATGCCGCAATTACAAGCTAAATCGCTAGAAATGAGGACACCCCAAGCAACTAAAACCGCCGTTCTGGTTATCGGAGGCGCAGAAGACAAAGTTCATGGGCGCGAAATCCTACGAACTTTTTTTGGACGTGCCGGTGCTAGTAAGGCTTATATTACAATTATTCCATCTGCCTCTCGCGAACCTGCCATCATCGGTGGTCGGTACATTCGCATTTTTGAAGAAATGGGTGCCCAAAAGGTAGAAATTTTAGACATTCGCGAACGCGAACAGTGTGAAGCCTCTCAAATTAAAGCATCCTTAGAAGCCTGTAGTGGGGTATTTTTGACAGGAGGAGATCAGCTGCGTCTCTGTGGCGTATTGGCAGATACGCCAGCAATGGAAATTATTCGGCAGAGGGTGAGGGCAGGGCAACTGACGTTAGCAGGCACTAGTGCCGGAGCGGCAGTAATGGGGCATCACATGATTGCTGGTGGCGGGAGTGGAGAGTCGCCAAATCGTTCTTTAGTCGATATGGCAACGGGTTTGGGATTTATTCCTGAAGTAATCGTTGACCAACATTTTCACAACCGGAATCGGATGGGGCGGCTGATAAGTGCGATCGCTGCTCACCCCGATCGCTTAGGCATTGGCATTGACGAAGATACTTGTGCAGTGTTTGAACGGGATGGTTGGTTACAAGTTATGGGTAAAGGCAGTGTCACCATTGTCGATCCCACTGAAGCCACCCACACCAACGAACCCCATGTTGGTGCTAATGAACCATTGACCGTACATAATTTACGTCTCCATATCCTCAGCTACGGCGATCGCTTCCACCTGTACCAGCGCACTGTATTGCCTGCCGTACACCGGATATCCAGCTGACGGGATGGAGTATCTGAGGTTACACTGACGTTGACCACAAATTTTAGATTTTGGATTTTGGATTTTAGAAAAAGAAGAGCTTTTCGGCAGATGCTGCCAGAAAGTGGGCGAAACAAATCTAAAAAACCCTCGATGACTCGTTGACGCTACGCTATCGTAAATCTAAAATTACCTGAGCTAAGTACCCTAATTGTCTTTTTTAATCCAAAATCATAAATCTAAAATCGGTTGACCGCACATTTATTTCTTGTTGTAGAAAAATGATGAGAATACTATGTAAAAAGAAAAAACTGTTTGCAACGAACAGTTTAGCGGTCAATTTCAGTAAGAAACTAGAATTTTGGTTCCGAATCTCCATCTACCTATTCCCATGAGAATCCTCAAGATCCAGACCTTACGCGGCCCAAACTATTGGAGCATTCGACGCCACAAGCTGATCGTCATGCGCCTCGATTTAGAAACCCTTGCCGAGTCGCCCTCGAATGAAATCCCTGGCTTTTATGAAGGACTAGTTGAGGCGCTGCCGAGTCTGGAGGGTCATTATTGTTCGCCTGGCTGTCGTGGTGGTTTTCTGATGCGAGTCAAAGAAGGCACTATGATCGGCCACATCGTAGAACACGTAGCCCTAGAACTCCAGGAATTAGCTGGTATGCATGTTGGCTTTGGTCGCACCCGCGAAACTGCCACACCCGGAATTTATCAAGTAGTAATCGAGTACCAGAATGAGGAAGCGGGACGCTACGCTGGACGAGCCGCAGTCAGGCTATGCCAGAGTATCGTCGATCGAGGCCGTTATCCCAAGGCAGAATTAGAGCAAGATATCCAAGACCTGAAGGACTTCACCCGTGATGCTTCCTTAGGCCCTTCTACGGAAGCGATCGTCAAAGAAGCAGAAAAAAGAGGTATTCCCTGGATGTCTCTGGAAGCCCGCTTTTTGATTCAGCTAGGCTACGGCGTGAATCAGAAGCGGATGCAAGCCACAATGACTGATAACACCAGCATTCTGGGTGTAGAACTAGCTTGTGATAAAGAAGCCACTAAACGCATCCTCGCTGCGGCTGGTGCGCCAGTACCTAGAGGTACGGTAATCAACTTCTTAGACGATTTAGAACAAGCTATTGAATACGTTGGCGGCTATCCCATCGTCCTCAAGCCAGTGGATGGCAATCATGGACGTGGGATCACCATTGATATCAGAACTTGGGAAGAAGCTGAAGCAGGCTACGAAGCAGCTAGACAGGTTTCTCGGTCAATTATTGTCGAAAGATATTACGTTGGGCGCGACCACAGAGTGCTAGTGGTAAATGGCAAAGTAGTCGCAGTTGCCGAACGCGTCCCGGCTCATGTCATTGGTAATGGCAGATCCACCATCTCCGAACTGATTGAGGAAACAAACCTCGACCCGAATCGTGGTGAAGGACATGATAACGTCCTGACCAAGATTGAACTAGACCGCACCAGCTACCAATTATTAGAAAGACAAGGCTACACCCTCAACAGTGTGCCGCCCAAAGGAACCCTTTGTTATCTCAGAGCAACGGCAAACTTAAGCACCGGCGGTAGTGCCGTAGACCGTACTGATGAAATTCACCCAGAAAATCTGTGGTTAGCACAACGGGTAGTCAAGATTATCGGTTTGGATATCGCCGGACTCGATATCGTCACTACGGATATTGGCCGTCCTCTGCGGGAAGTGGATGGCGTAATTGTCGAAGTTAATGCTGCTCCTGGCTTTCGGATGCACGTTGCTCCAAGCGTGGGTATTCCCCGCAACGTCGCCGGTGCAGTGATGGATATGCTGTTTCCCAACGAGCAATCTAACCAAATTCCCATCCTCAGCATTACTGGTACTAATGGTAAAACCACTACTACTCGACTACTAGCACATATTTATAAACAGACGGGTAAAGTAGTAGGATATACTACTACTGATGGAACATATATCGGTGATTACTTAGTGGAAGCTGGCGACAATACAGGCCCTCAAAGCGCCCACGTCATCCTCCAAGATCCCACAGTGGAAGTAGCAGTACTGGAAACGGCTCGCGGTGGCATTCTCCGCTCTGGACTGGGCTTTGAAGCCGCAAATGTGGGAGTGGTCTTGAATGTAGCCGCCGACCACTTAGGAATAGGGGATATAGAGACTATTGAGCAGTTAGCTAACCTCAAAAGTGTAGTAGCGGAAGCCGTATTCCCTGATGGCTACGCCGTACTGAACGCCGACGATCGCCGCGTCGCCGCCATGTCAGAAAAAACCAAGGCTAATATTGCTTACTTCACCATGAACCCCGACTCGGAATTGGTGCGAAAGCATATCCAAAAGGGTGGAGTCGCCGCAGTATATGAAAGTGGCTATTTGTCAATTGTTAAAGGTGATTGGACACACCGGATAGAAAGAGCAGAAAATATACCTTTAACAATGGGCGGACGTGCGCCGTTTATGATTGCCAACGCTTTAGCTGCAAGTTTGGCAGCATTCGTGCAAAACGTCACAATTGAGCAGATTCGGGCTGGTTTGAAGACTTTCCGGGCTTCAGTTAGTCAAACGCCGGGACGAATGAATTTATTTAATTTAGGCAACTACCACGCTTTAGTAGATTATGCCCACAACGCAGCCAGTTACGAAGCTGTAGGTTCCTTTGTAAGGAACTGGACTACAGGACAACGGATTGGCGTAATTGGTGGTCCTGGCGATCGCCGCGATGAAGACTTTGTGACTTTGGGCAAGTTAGCAGCACAAATCTTTGATTACATCATCATCAAAGAAGATGATGACACACGCGGACGTTTACGGGGTTCAGCCGCCCAGTTAATTATTCAAGGCATCACCCAAGTTAAGCCTGATAGCCGCTACGAATCAATTTTGGATGAAACCCAAGCGATCAATAAAGCCTTAGATATGGCTCCCGATAACAGCCTGGTAGTAATTTTACCAGAAAGCGTTACTAGGGCTATTAAGTTAATTAAGCTGCGTGGTTTAGCTAAGGAAGAGACACATCAACAAAATACTGGCACAACTGCGATCGATTCCCAAAATGGGATCGCACCTTCTTCTGTAGTCAATACACTACTGTAGTGAAAAGTCAAGAGTCTAAAATTCAGCATTTAAAAGTTTTTGACCCTTGACTCTTGACTATTGTTTTTCTTGTTCTGGATTGGTTTCATCGCTGGGGGTTTTCATCTCCTCCTTAAAACCTCGTAGGGTTTTGCCTAGTGCAGTACCCAGCTCGGGAATTTTTTTCGGGCCAAAAATTAGAATAGCGACTATGGTAATTACAGCGATTTCTGGCCATCCTAGTCCAAACATAGATATTTCCTCAAAAGCATCTGTAATTAAATATAAACATTGTTGGCTCAAATCCGATGAGTTTGCCATTGATAAGCACTCTACCATCTTGTATAAATAGGATATACATAAAATGAATGCCTACCGCTCTTCAAAAGGTTTTTCATCGCATCACTATAAGGCTTTAAAACCCTTCTATTATTAGCTTTAGGATGCGGATTTTTTGACAGCCACCAAATTGTATTTACCGAATCTTTAACTCTTTCCCTGCGAACTGTTACCCATTCGGCAGGGGTGGGTAGTTTTGCTGGATTATACCAATATAATTCTTGTGCCAGATAAAATCCAAGCCCATCTTTTTCTTTTGCTTTGCACAAAGCAATAACCAGTTCAAAATGATAAAGAGAACGAACTGGCAAACTAACTTCTCATTGGATTGGTAATTGGCAAACCTAACCACTCACTTAATTCATGAGCTAACCATTCAAGTTCTACTTCGGATTTAATACCGACATCGTTTCCACTAATCTGATATTTTTGTACTCCTGAGCAAATATATAATTGTGCTGAAACAGCAACTCTATTGCCTTCGGAGTCTTTAGTAAAGTATTTGGGAATGTAAACTAACTTATTAACACTTTTCCTTGGGGATGGCCGAGGACGCTCAAATTTCCAACTAAACAACTCCCTGCTTAGGGAAATTTGTTCTGCATTTAGGCGTAAACAGATGCGTCCAAACAAACTAAAGGTAAGTTTATACACCATCAGACAGCCAGCACTCCAAAAAGGAAGTGAGAACAAGGCAAAGGGGATATTGGCAGGAAAAGGGGCCGAAAGAGCGCCAATTGTCCAAACCAGGATAAATGAATTCCAAGCGATCGCAAATACACCTGTAAATAATATTGATGAATTCAAACCAGGCGGTGGGACGATAATTTCTAGAGAATCCCCATTTTTAGTTAATTGAATCTTACTCCCGTCTGGTTTGCTCGCAAGCAAAGCAGGTAAGTTTGTCGTTTGTGGTTTCTCTAAAGCTGCGTAGGCAAAGCCCGCACTTCGACAAGGCTCAGTGACCATCGTAGACATCGCTTCGGTAGCAGAACTCAAACGCCGTTCTAAACTCGGTTCAGTCATCGACTTCAACCAGCGAGTCAATCCAGGGCTGACATTAGCCACTTGTTCAAACTGAATCCGAAAATCCTTTTGGGGTAAATCGGCTGGATGAGTACCCGTCACTAAATAAATTAAAGTTGCACCTAAGCTATAAAGATCGGAAGCGGGGACAGTACGGCCGCCAAATTGCTCCTGTGGCATATAGCCATAGCTTCCCACCACAGTTCTAGTTCCACCTTCGGTAGCGAGGACAGTTTGCACCGAACCAAAATCTACCAGGTAAACTTGACCAAGACTGTTACCGGAACGCTCTCCCAATAAAATATTGCTAGGCTTAAGATCGCGATGGATAACAGGCGGATATAACCCATGTAGGTAAATGAGAATTTCTAAAAGTGCTTTGGCTATCTGTTTGACTTCTGCTTCATTAAAAGTCCGCCCAGATTGGAAGTATTGCTCTAAGGTTTTTGCTGGGATATAAGTTTGTACTAGGGCAAATCCTTTGATTGTCGCTGAATTTACCTCAAAATAGTCTAAATAGCGAGGTATTAAGGGATGTGACAAAGATTTTAGAGTTTCAGCTTCTCGCTCAAACAGCTTGAGATCGTCCCATTCAAAGTCACCACCAAAAGAGAGTAACTTGATAACGACTAATTCCTGAGTATTCAAATCACGAGCTACAAGTGTTCTCCGCCCTGCTTTTTTACCTAATAGCTGCTGAACTTCATAGCGTTCGGCTAATATTTCGCCAATCATTATGGTTTCTTAATAATGCTACGTTTGAAAAGTTTTTAGAGATTATGACTTTCCAATTTTGGCAAATCGATATTTTTAGTATAATTGCGTAATTCTATGCCCTCCCAACTTTGGCCTTATATTACCCCTGGTATTCCTGATGAATTGTTCGAGCATTTGCCAGGAATTCCCTTGAGTCAGCGAGAAGTCCGACTACTGTTAATTGCCCAACTGCGGTTAACATCAGATTCTGTTTTGTGGGACATTGGCGCAGGGACAGGTACAATTCCCGTAGAAGTGGGGCTATTGTGTCCAAAGGGTCAGATTATCGCTATCGAAAGGGATGAAGAAGTGGCTAATCTGATCAAACGTAACTGCGATCGCTTTGAAGTCAAAAACGTCGAAGTAATTGAAGGTAGCGCCCCAGAGTGTTTACATAACCTTAAGGTTGCTCCTCATCGTATTTGTATCGAGGGAGGAAGACCCATTCAGGAAATTCTGCAAGCAGCATGGCATTATTTGCCACCATCGGGTCGGGTTGTAGCCACAGCTGCTAATCTAGAAAGTCTGTATGCTATTTCTCAAAGCTTTTCTCTGTTAAGGGCTAGGAATATTGAAGTAGTGCAGTCTGCGGTTAACCGCTTAGAGACGCGCGGCTTCTCTCAAACCTTTACCGCCGTCGATCCCATTTTTATCCTCAGTGGTGAGAAACTGGATTAGGAACTGGGGAGTAGGGACTGGGGACTGGGGACTAGGGACTAGGGACTAGGAGTTTTCCAAATACCCAATACTCAATACCCAGTACCCAATGCCCAGTACCCAATGCCCAGTACCCAATACCCAATACTTCTATGCCTTGGTCTCGGATTATTAGTGGAATTGTTGCGATCGCTCTTGCTCTTTCTGTTAGCCTTTTGGGCGGTTGGTATTTTACCATCATGTTTGCAGTTGTCATCTTTTTGGGCCAACAGGAATATTTTAATTTGGTGCGAGCCAGAGGTATCGCTCCAGCTGCCAAAACCACTATGGCTGTTAGCCTAGTTTTGCTAGTAATTTGTACCATTGATGGCAGTTTAGCTGATGCGGTGATGCCCTTAGCTGGTACATTTATTTGTTTTTACCTGTTATTTCAGCCCAAATTTGCCACGATCGCTGACGTTTCCGCTTCTATAATGGGGCTATTTTACGTAGGCTATTTGCCGAGTTACTGGGTGCGCTTACGAGCAATTGATAGTGCCGTTTTTAGCAATCTCCCTTTCGGAGGTTACTGGCCCACAACCTGGGCAGATTTCTGGGAAAAGGCAAATTCTGCTTCTTTACCACAAGGTTTTACAGCAACAATGCTGACTTTTTTGTGTATTTGGGCAGCCGATATTGGCGCTTACACCATTGGCAAATTCTTTGGGAAAACCCGTCTGTCTGACATTAGCCCGAAAAAAACTGTAGAAGGTGCTGTCTTTGGCATTACTTCAAGTGTTGCTGTAGCTATAGCAGGAGCCTATTATTTACACTTGCCCAGATCCCTGTTTACTGGTTTAGCATTGGGTTTACTGATTGGTATTGCTAGTCTTTTAGGGGATCTTACCGAGTCTATGCTGAAGCGCGATGCTGGAGTTAAAGATTCTGGACAATTAATTCCCGGTCATGGTGGTATTTTAGACCGTACTGATAGTTATATTTTCACAGCACCTTTGGTTTATTATTTTGTGACACTACTGTTGCCGCTACTATAGAAACGTGTAGCATCTTAACCACCTATCACAGTCAATTCATCCTGTCGAACTCACTTTAGGATAGGATATTTTTTATTTTTCATCATCTAAGGATTAACGTTAATCCGCCCCCGACACACGAGCTTACCTGGGATCAGCGTTAGTTCTTGGATATCGACATCTGAGCCAAGATCCAGATTGTACTGGCGATCGCCCTCTAATATATCTCCCTGGTTGGGCTTGATTTTTACTTGTGCCAGTTGCAACTCATGCCCACTGAGTAACTGTAAGCCACCCAGAGAAATCTCTAGAGGCGTTGTTTCACTATTGGTGACTCTCAAACCTCGCAGTATAATTTGATTGTTATCAAGAATAATTTCTTGCCAATTAATTGGTTGTGACTTTGGGAAATGTGTTGGTAAAACCTTAACCAGAAAATCGCTCAAAGCAGTCGATAATAAATCAGATGAGAGAGAAGCATTCAGATCCTTCTCGTCTACGATCGAGTCGCCAACCACTGATACTGTTTCTAACAGTCGCAGGGGCTTTCCTCTGAGTACGGAGCCAATGTTTATCTGAATATTTTCTGCCGTTAATTGAATTTGTGTAATTAGGAGACCTTGATAAACTGCATGAGAAGCAAAAATAGATACCAAGGGGATGCGCCCAGAGAGAAGTTGGCGATCGCTTGCTTTAATCTCCACTTTTAATTCTGATATTTGGCTCACTTGCGCTCTTAACCAGAGCTTTAGGGCTTTGGTGAGTACCTGCGTAATTATACGGCTTTTCTTGGCATCTCTTGTTTGGGAATTTTGCTCTGGCATCTAACCAATCTGTTTATGAGTATTTGCTCAATAACCGGACAGAATATTAAACAAGTCTTAAATGTAACATTTATGCCTACTCGCTACAAAATGCAAATATCATTTAATTGTTAACAGTAAATAAGTAATTCCAGATGGAGGAAAGGGTACAAAAAATTCTCGCTCAATGGGGCATCGCCTCGCGTCGTGAAGCTGAAGAAATGATTAGGCACTCACGGGTGCGAATCAATGGAGTATTGGCGCATTTGGGTCAAAAAGTTGATCCCCAAAAAGATGCGATCGCAATTGATGGTAAAACTGTATCCGAAAAGCAGCGTCCGGCTTTAATATATCTATTGCTGCATAAACCTGCGGGAGTAGTTTCGACTTGCTACGACCCTCACCGAAGAAAAACAGTCCTGGATTTACTACCAAAAGAATTACGGGAGGGTTCAGGTATTCACCCAGTTGGGCGTTTAGATGCAGACTCTACGGGAGCATTAATCCTCACAAATGACGGAAATCTGACATTTGGACTAACCCATCCCCGCCACAGTATTTCCAAGACATACCATGTTGTGGTCAAAGGACATCCCCCAGAAGCAGTATTGCAAATGTGGCGTGAGGGTATGGTGTTGGAGGGTAGAAAAACTAGGGCTGCTAAGGTACATCTAATAGAACGTCGTGCCGAGCAAAGCTTTTTAGAAATAGTCTTGCAGGAGGGAAGAAATCGCCAAATTCGCCGCATAGCCCAACAGTTAGGATACCCAGTAATCAAGCTGCATCGAACTGCTATCGGCCCCATTCAATTACAAACTCCAAAAGAACCCTTATTGTCAGAGGGTAAATATCGTTCCCTCAACGATTATGAGATTCACTTTTTGCAAGATCGGATAACGCAACCTACTAAAGATTCAGTGGAGTTAAGGAGTGTCAGCAGGCATGAAATGGCTAAGAAAGAAAAATAATCACCAGCCATCAATTTCGTTAGAGCAACAACGGTCCGAAAAGTTGGCAGAATTGGGCGCTCAACTTTGGGCGTTGCGTCAAGAACAGGGCTTATCTCTAGAGCAAGTGGTTATATTAACCAGAATTCCCCAGCGATTATTGCAGGCGATCGAAGAAGGTAATTTAAACGAACTGCCAGAACCAGTATATATTCAGGGTTTTATCAGGCAATTTGCTGATGCACTGGGCTTGAATGGAGTAGAATTCTCAGGCACTTTTCCAATTAGTTCCGCACAAGTAAACCCTCAAGGGATGGGGAATACTTCACCCATTAATCAACTACGTCCGATTCATCTTTACTTTCTTTACATATTGCTAATCGTATGCTCTGTGAATGGCTTATCTCAGTTATTAAATAACGCAGTATTACAAGCAAGTAATAGCCAAAACCAACCATACCCAAAACAAAAGTCCATTGTTAAACCAGAGCCAACCCAACCAAAAGATTCACTAAGAGTTCAACCTGTCAGCGATCCCCTTAACGGTAGACAACAGGGACAGGTTGTACAAATTGGTGTGACTTTGAAAGCGTCATCTTGGATTCGCGTCATAGCCGATGGCAAAACCGAGTTTGAGGGGATTCTCCCAGAGGGAACTCACCGGATTTGGAAAGCTCAAGAGCAACTGACAGTAAAAACTGATAATGCTGGTGGTGTGTTGATGAGCGTCAATCAAGAGAAAGCCAAGGAAATGGGAGAGCCAGGGAAAGAGGAAGAAGTTAGGATTGCTGCCAAGCCTAAGTTTTGAGATGAGGGAGAAATCAATTCAAAATTCAAAATGACGATCGCGGACTCGCTAACAAAATTGAAAAAAAGACTGGGGGAGATGACGAGGATGAGGGGGACAACGAGACAAGGAGGAAAAGGAGGCATTTACTCCTCCCTCTACCTTGTCTGCCTTGTCTGCCTTGTCTGCCTTGTCTTTTCCTACTACCTTTCCAGCCTCATTTCCCCACTCCTCAATTTTCTTGCGGGGCGCGTCCATTAAGTCTGGTCAGAACTTTTAAGCGATCGCCTAATTCCTCTCTCAACGCTCCTGATTGATAGCGCCACTCCCAGTTTCCCTCAGCGATACTGGGAAAATTCATCCGCGCTTCGTTTCCTAATCCCAAAACATCTTGCAAGGGAATAATCGCTTGGTTGGCTATGGAACTCAAAGCTAGGCGAATTAAATCCCACTGGATACCTTCAGGACTAATACAACCTAAATAAAGCCATAAGTTATGCTTTTCGTTGTCGCTGGCTGAATTGAACCAGCCTACAGTTGTGTCATTATCGTGAGTCCCGGTATAAACTACAGCATTGCGCGGGTAATTGAATGGTAAAAATGGATTTTCGGGATCGGAACCAAAAGCAAACTGTAAAACCTTCATCCCAGGAAATTCATACTTATCTCGCAGCGCTTCTACTTCTGGTGTAATTACTCCCAAATCTTCCGCCAAGACGGGTAGTTTGCCTAACTTCTCTCTAATCGCTTCAAAAAAAGCGTCTCCAGGCGCTTCCACCCATTTACCATTCATGGCAGTTTCTTCGCCTTTGGGTACTGACCAATAAGCCTCGAAGCCCCGGAAGTGGTCAATGCGAATTATATCCACATAGTCCAGCATTGCCTCAAAGCGCTGTACCCACCATTTAAAGTCTTGTTTTTGCAGTTCCTCCCAGTTATAAACCGGGTTGCCCCACAATTGACCGGTGGCACTAAAGTAATCTGGTGGAACTCCCGCCATTTGGGCAGCAACTCCTGTTTCTTCGTCTAAACAAAAGATGTCGGGATGCGCCCAAACGTCGGCACTATCATGAGCTACGTAGATGGGGATATCGCCGATAATGTCAATACCGCGCATGTTGGCGTAGCTTTTCAGTTCTGACCACTGCCGGAAAAACTCAAATTGGACGAACTTGTAATAAAAAATATCTTCGTTGAGCTTACTTTCTACCTCAGCTAATGCTTCTGGTTCGCGCTTGAAAAATTTTGGTTCCCATGTGTGCCAGCTTGCACCATTATGGGCATCTTTCAACGCCATAAATAAGGCGTAGTTATTTAGCCAGTAGCCTTTGCTGTCACAAAAACCTGCAAACTCATTCTTTTGGATGGGCGTAGCATTGGTTTTGAAGTTTTCACAGGCTTTTTTGAGTAGCCCAATCTTAATCGGCACAACCTGGTCGAAGTCTACCTTTTCTACCGGAAATCCTGGTAAATTGGCAAAGTCTTCTTCAGTTAGCAAACCCTCATCTCGGAGTTTTTCTGGGCTAACCAGCAGTGGATTTCCTGCCATTGCTGAGTAGCACATATAGGGGGAATTGCCGTATCCAGTGGGGCCCAGGGGTAGAACTTGCCAATATTGTTGATGGGTATGTTTAAGAAAATCGATGAAGCGATAGGCTTCTAAGCCTAAATCTCCAATGCCAAATCGGCTGGGAAAGGAGGTAGGATGCAGCAAAATACCACTGGATCTAGGAAAAGGCATAAGTAACCTGAATTATGAGAGGGAGCAATTATCTGATGGACACGCGATGCGATTGCCCAAGGGGCAGTGGCAAAGCCAATCGCATAGAATTTATCACGGAACAGTATTTGCACGGTAAATCAAGTAAACTCATTTTGATTGTCATTTGTCCTTTGTCATTTGTCCTTTGACTAATGACTAACGACCAATGACTAATGACCAATGACTAATAAATATGACTTACCGAAATCCTGCACCGACAGTTGATATCATCATTGAACTAGTAGATCGACCTCATCGGCCAATAGTGTTAATTGAAAGACATAATCTTCCTTTAGGTTGGGCTATTCCTGGTGGGTTTGTAGATTATGGGGAAGCCGTGGAAGTGGCGGCGCGACGGGAAGCTGAGGAAGAAACGGGTTTGCAGGTGGAATTAGTTGAACAATTACTGGTGTATTCTGACCCCAATCGCGATCCCCGTCAGCATACGATTAGCATCGTGTTTTTGGCGACAGCTACGGGGGAACCAAAGGCTGGGGATGATGCCAAGGGTATAGGCATTTTTGAGTATTGGTGTGTACCTGGTAATTTATGTTTTGACCACGATCGCATTTTGCGGGATTATTGGCGATATCGGCATTATGGGATACGTCCGAGGTTGGGGTAAGAGGGACGAACCGCAGAGGCACAGAGGGCGCTGAGGGAAGAGGGGAGAGGAATATCTGGAATTCCCCAACAATTACTAAAATTTAGCCGGGGAAAGGGTTTCGTAAACAAGCTGCAAGCACTCCTCAAAATCATCACCTTGCCAGGTTCCGGCAAATTTTAGTAAATCTTCTGCTTTAGAACCTCTAAGAATTGGTGCTGCTTCCTGTATTTCCGGTTTTGTTTGATGACTGGAAGTATCATCATTTTTTTCTGTTGACAGGTTAAGACATATTTGCTCGGTTCTTGCTTTTGTTTTGAGAAAACGCAAAAAATCTAGGGTTTTAGCTAGTAGAACATCTGAGGATGATTCAATTTCTTGGAGCAGTAGTTCTTTAATATTCATAAATGATATTTTGCAGTCTGTCGTAGCAGTATTATACGAGTGCGATCGCTATGCTGACCTGACGGCATTATGGGATATGTCCGAAGTTGGAGTAAGAGGGACGAACCGCGAAGGACGCAAAGGGCGCGAAGGAAGAAAAGAGAAGAATACCTGTGACACAAAGTTTTTGTGATTATACTGTGTCAGTGGTATTTAAAGGTGCATTATGGATGCTGAGGAATTGTTAGAGAAATACGCAGCAGGGGAACTGAATTTTCGTTCAGTAAATTTGAGTCAAGAAAATCTCAAAGGTGCAGACCTCAGTGAGATAGACCTAACTAGTGCAAATTTGACTGGAGTTGATTTAAGTGGGGCAAACTTAACTCAAGCAAAGCTTAATAGTACAAATCTCACTAATGCGTCTCTAGCAGATACAAACTTAAATTCAGTGAGTGCTTCTTCAGCAATATTTTATTGGACAGACCTCAATGGTACTGACTTAAGTTGGTCAACTCTCAATAGCGCAAATTTGAATCATGCAAACTTAGAACAGGCAAACCTAACAGGTATAAATCTAACTAGTGCAAAAATGATTTATGCAAACTTAGATACAGCAAATTTATGTGGAGGAAATCTTAGTAGTGCAGACCTCACTGCTGCTTCTTTAGCTGAAGCGAATCTCAGTAAAGCTAATTTAACTAAGGCAGATTTGAGTCAGGCGTACTTAATTGGATCAAACTTAACTCTGGCAAACTTGACTGAGGCAATATTGAAAAATGCCAAACTCCAAGGAAGTATATTTCACAGAGCAAATTTGCACGAAGTTGATCTCTCAGGCATGAATTTGGCTGATATAGATTTTACAGCAGCATCTCTTCAAAGTACAAACCTTAGAAAAGCATTTCTCCAAGGAGCGAATTTAGAAAAAGCCAATCTGCGATGGGCAAATTTAATCAAAGCAAATTTAGATGGAGCAAATTTGAGAAGGGCTGATTTAACTGGGGCAGATGTTTATGGAGCAACCTTTAAAGATGCAGACCTGACTGGTGCGATAATGCCAGATGGAGAAGTTTACAAACCGATCGCTTCTCAGCTAGAAATCGGTAAACAGGAAACATCGTTAGAGAAAGTAATATCTATGACCCGTAAAGTAATTAATACTGATAAGGCACCCGCACCAGTGGGCCCTTATAATCAAGCGATCGCAGCTTCAGGTCAATTTCTATTCATAGCTGGACAAATTGCCATCGATCCCCGCCTTGGTGATGTCGTCTATACTGATGATGTCAAAAAGCAAACTGAGCAGGTATTAGCTAACCTTGAAGCCATCCTCACAGCAGCCGGTGCGACTTTTCAAGATGTGGTCAAGACCACTGTATTTTTAGCTGATATGAATGATTTCGCGGCTGTGAATGCCATTTATGCTAAATATTTCCCGGAAGATACAGCCCCAGCACGGGCTTGTGTGCAGGTATCGCGCTTACCTAAAGATGTGTTAGTAGAAATTGATGCGATCGCTGTAATTAGCGGTTAGTACTACACACTTACAAAAAAAGCCTACAACTCTCCAAACAAATTAGGCTTGATTATTGACTTTTGTTCTTAAAAGCTATAAATATTTTTTAGGGGTTAATTGCAATTAATTAGCAAAAAAACTGAGAAAACTTCCTAATGGAGAGTCGCAAATGAGTGTGAGGAAAAAGAGCTTATTGGGCGCTGGCGCGGCATTTACAGTGCTTACAGGTTTAGTATTCAGCACAGTAGGGGCTATGCAGGCAACGATCGCCAACCCCACCGCTAATCAACAAACACCACGCTTACTTGCCCAAGGGCTGAAGACCTTAACAATAGTTTTTCCCAGTCGTGCTGATTCTACAGACTTGCAAAATAAGGCAAATGCAGTAGGAGCTTTTTTATCCAAAGAGTTAGGAATTCCAGTCGTCGCCCAAGTTGGTGATGATACAGCTGCTGTGGAAGCTTTGAGAGCAAATCGGGCTGATGTCGCTTTTTTAAGTAGCCGTCCGGCTTTGAAAGCAAAACAATTAGCAAATTCCAGCTTGTATCTAGCCGAAGTTCGTTCCACTTATTCTGGAAGATACACCTATAGCTCAACATTTGTTGTCCCTAAGAATAGTCCCCTCAAAACTCAAAGTTCAGCTAAAGCCACTTTAGAACAACTGCGGGGCAAAAAAATTGCTTTTACTTCCCCTACTTCTGGCTCTGGATTTATTATCCCTGTCGCTGAGTTGGTCAAACAAAAATTTGTACCCAACCGCGATCGCTTAGATAATTTCTTTGGTCAAGTTTCTTATGGCGGCAATTACAGCAAAGCCTTGCAAGCAGTTGTGCGCGGTCAAGCTGATGTGGCTGTTGTGTCAGAATATGCTCTCAATCCACCTTATATCACCGCCCAAGAGAAGAATCAGTTACGGGTTCTGCACAAAATTACTGGTGTACCTGCCCACGGTATTGCCATTGATGATGATGTTCCAGCCCCAACACGGGAAAAAATCATCAACGCTTTACTGAAATTAAATCAGTCGCAAAATAATAAGTTGTTAAACGACTTGTATAATTCCACAGAATTAGTCCGAATTGACCACGATCGTCACCTAGCAACTATCCGTGAGGCTCTGCAAATCGCTGGCATTGAACCATAATTTAGTTAACAGTTATTTAGCGAACATCTTGAATAACTGTTAGCAGATGTTTTAAAAGTGGTCGGCTGTAAGTTTAGGTACTTCTAGATCCCCCCTAACCCCCCTTCAAAAGGGGGGAACCGGAATTAAAGTCCCCCTTTTTAAGGGGGATTTAGGGGGATCTAAAACGTTTTACTAACGACCAAAGAACTTTTAAAACATCCTCATAACCAGATAAATAAATTTCTATGAATGATTATGTTATTGAGTGTCATAACCTAGAGACAGCTTATGCTCCATCTCTTAATCGTCCTATTCTGAATGGGATTAATTGCCAGATTAAACGCGGTGAATTTGTCGTTTTGCTGGGGCTAAATGGTGCTGGTAAGTCTACATTACTACGATCGCTAGTTGGACTAGTGCCATCAGTGAGAGGAGAATTGCTCGTCAATAATGTTGAGATGAATCCCCGAACACTGCCAAAAATTCGGCGAGATGTTGGGATGTTATTTCAAGGTGGCGGATTGATTCGGCAGTTATCAGCACTGGAAAACGTCTTGTGCGGATGCCTTGGTAAAAGAACAACTTGGCAAACATTGTTGGGATTTTCCAAACGCGATCGCATGTTGGCACTAAATTTATTAGAACAGTTAGGACTCTTAGAGTTAGCTTTTCAAAAAACCAGTCAATTAAGCGGCGGACAGCAACAACGAGTAGCGATCGCTCGGACTTTAATTCAATCACCGCAAATTCTCTTAGTTGATGAACCCATCACTGGTTTAGATGTTGTCGCATCGCAACAAGTCATGGAAACTCTATCTGAATTGCACACTCAGCAAGGTATGACTATTGTTGCAGTTTTGCACGATTTGGGAATCGCAGAAAAATATGCAGGGCAAGCGATCGTCTTAGATGCTGGACGCGTCGTTTACCAAGGACTTTGTGACAACTTACAAGCTCAATTTGCTAAAGTTTCCGCTTGAGTGGGATTTGATTTCACAAAAAAGAGGCGACGAATCGCCGTCTCTACAATAATCAATCTTTTGTAGAGACGGCGATTTATCGCGTCTTGTCTTAACCGAACAGTATTGCATTCTGACTCCTGTTAGCGGTAGCGGGGCGTTTAGCCCATTCTGAATTCTTCTTCAATACAATATGAGTTACTTTTTTAAGTCAAAACGCTTACGCTTCTACTCTTGGCTGAGTTCTCTACTCATCTCATTAGTTGTTGTGGTAGTTTATGGTTGGGCTTTGCGAGGACTCAAACTCGATTTTGAACTGCTAAGTTCTAGCTGGCCATACATCACCGATTTTATTACCCGATTATTTCCTCCCGATTGGAAAGTTTTAGATATTGCAGTTAAGGCACTAATTGAAACTGTACAAATGTCTTTATGGGGAACTACCATTGGGGCAATTCTTTCTGTACCGATTGCTATAGCTAGCGCCAGCAATATTGCACCTGGGTGGTTGCGATCGCTAGCTAATTTACTGCAAAATACTGTACGTTCCGTCCCCTCAATTATTCTGGGGCTAATTTTTGTTGCCGCCACTGGGTTAGGCGCACCAGCAGGAACTTTCGCTTTGGGAATCTACACCATCGGCTACCTTGCCAAATTTTATCAACAGGCAATTGAAGCGGTTGATCCGCGTTCTCTTGAATCCTTACAAGTTATCGGAGCCTCCAAGCTACAGATTGCTCAATACGGCATTCTCCCGCAAGTGCTACCTCTGGGATTGGGTTACACCTTTTGGATGTTTGAGTACAACATTCGTGCTGCTTCTGTCTTGGGTGTAGTTGGTGCAGGTGGTATTGGCTTTCAGTTGAAAAGTTACATCGACGGGTTCGAGTACACCAAAGCAACAACCATGATGTTAGTGCTTTTGGTAGTCGTCACGGTAATTGATGCTTTTAGTAGCCAATTACGTCATCGGCTCGATTCTATGTAGCGAATTCTGATGGTAGCCTATCTTAAAAACTAATGCGATCGCCTCTATAACTTTGGGAATACTGAAACTAAGTGCCCTAAAGGAGTATTAAAAATGGCAGAAAATCGCATCAGTGCCACCTTATCCCCAGCCGATAAAGAAGCAGTCATGCAGGCGATCGCTACAATTAGAGAAAAGTTACCATTTTTGATTGATTTGACCCCTGAAGACCGACGGACGATAGTCAAGATGGGAGATAAAAGTCAGGCTTTTGTAAACAAAGCCTTAGAAGTGGCAACACAGAACCCTAACTTTTTGCCTCGTTCTTTTGATTTGGAAGAGATGCGCCGGGATTTGGAAATATATGAAGACTTATATCCGGTGCTATTGTCTCTAACCCAACTGCAAGAACTGGTGGATGATACTTGTATAGCGGCTGGTAGTGAAGCTTATGCAGCAGCATTAGCAATTTATGGTTACGCCAAAGCCAGCGGTGATGTTACAGGTTTAGATGCAGTAATTGATGAGATGGGACGCAGGTTTAGCCGCCGTTCCAAGAAAAAGAAACCCGAAGCCGCAGCTAGCTAAAGCCTAAAATAGGCGATTGTCGCAGTTATAAATTTGGGTGGAATACACGTTACTCGTAGGGAAGCACAGATGTACTTCCCTACCGTATTTTATATCTAATACCAATTTGAAAAAGAATGCGACAAATAGACCATTTGTAGAGACGCGATTCATCGCGTCTTTAACCCAGGATGTATTGCAATCATCAATTGAAATGATATAAAGATTTTTGTAACCCGCGCAGGCGGGTTTTGTCTGTGTAGCCGCGATTTCTAATCGCCAGGGCATTTTTGAGCCTTTAAGCCTGACAGTTGAGCCTTTTAACCTCAGCGTTGAGCCTTTAAGCCTGACAGTTGAGCCTTTTAACCTCAGCGTTGAGCCTTTGAGCCTGACAGTTGAGCCTTTTAACCTCAGCGTTGAGCCTTTTATCCTCGAAGTTGCACCTTTTATCCTCAAAGTTGCGCCTTTTAGCCTGAGATTAGAAGTTTATCTAGATAAATTGTTAAATTTACTACTGGTTTTCAGGAAAAATTTAATAAAACCTTGTTGAAATATATTAACTCAGTACATCTACCAGCATCATACAGCAGCTATGAGCAATACCTCTGGATTTTCAGTTAGCAAACCTGTTGCATTATGGAATAAACCCATTAAGGCTGACTTTAAAGAACTATTTAAATCACTAGGGAAAGGTGTAATAGATGGAGTCTTGGGTAAGTGGGAAGAGGTAGCCAAAGATGCTGTAGACGGTGTAACAGCACTAGGTTTAGGATCAGCACCAGAGGAAGTTGCTTGGTTACTAATTTACCGGTCTTTGGTAGAAGCAATAGTGAGTTTGATAAAAGGAAATCAAGAGTTACTGTTTGAAAAACCAAACGATAGCGATCTTGAGGAATTGTGCGATCGCCTCAACGATTCCCTAGAAAGTATAGAATTGCGTATTGACCAAGATTTTTTTAGCCGTCCCAAAGATTTGCCAATTCTGGAAGCAATTAAAACGGCTTTTGCCGATTGGTTAAAATACTTTAGCGTCAATCAAGCCCAGGCACTAACAATTAGTCATCGTCTTCCTACCTATTTTGTGTATGCCCTACATGAAGAGTGGGCAAAACATCCCGAAAAATATGCTTGTTTAAAAGCAGAACTGGATACCCCCTTTACTCAAGCCAATGAACGGGAACAGTCATGGCAGCGTTATTTAGCTTGGCTACAAAAACAGGTTGAAGAACCGATGCTTTTAGAAGCTTTTGGTTTAAAACAGGTTTATGTTCCTCTACACGCCTACTATAAGCAGAAAGTTGGGGGTGAAAAGTCAGAAGAATTTGAACGTCGGCTGAGAGAAGATGAGAAATATCAGCGAATTGTTCTTGACTTAGAAATTGAACTAGAAGCTTGGTTAGAAAAAGGCGATCGCAATGATGCCATTAGAGTAATTAGTGGTGGCCCAGGAAGTGGTAAATCTTCCTTTGCGAAAATCTTTGCAGCTAACCAAGCAGAAAAAGGGAAAACTCCGGTTTTGTTTATTCCTTTGCACCATTTTGAACCCTCCGATGACTTAGTTGAGGCAGTTGGTAAGTTTGTGCGAGACGATGGCTTTCTCAGACATAATCCCCTAGATAAAGATAAAGCTGATTCACGCTTACTGATTATCTTCGATGGTTTAGATGAGCTTGCCATGCAGGGCAAAATTGCCACTGAGACTGCTCAACAATTTGTGCGTGAAGTGCAAAGAAAAGTAGAGCGGTTTAATGTCCGTGAAACTTGCTTACAAGTATTAATCGGCGGACGAGAACTGGTAGTGCAAGCAAATAGTAACGACTTTCGCCAACCACAGCAAATCTTGCATATCTTGCCTTATTTTGTTAATGAATATGAGAGAAATAATTACATTGATGACCAAAACTTGTTGCAGCAAGATCAACGTCAGATTTGGTGGCAGAAATACGGCAATGCTAGCGGACGAGGATATGATTGCTTACCAGAAGAGTTAAACCAAGATAACCTGACAGAAATTACTGCCCAACCCTTGCTGAATTACTTGGTAGCATTGAGTTTCGACCAGCAAAATAAATTTCCTACAGACGGCAACCTGAATGCAATTTATGCAAATTTGCTCACAGCAGTTTATCAGCGCGGTTGGGCTGGTTATCAACATCCGGCTATTCGTGGAATCGAGGAAAAAGACTTTGTTCGCATCCTCGAAGAAATTGCTTTAGCTTCCTGGCATGGAGATGGAAGAACAACAACAGTCAGAGAAATTGAAGCCCATTGCGAACACAGTAGTTTAAAGAGTCTTTTAGACAAGTTTCAGGAAAGTGCCAAATTAGGCGTAACTCGTCTTTTGACTGCCTTTTATTTTCGTGAGAGTGGAGTTAAGGAACAAGAAAAAACTTTTGAATTTACTCACAAAAGTTTTGGTGAATATTTGACAGCAAAACGCATCGTGCGAGAAGTTAGACTCATTCATAAAAAGCTGAAGGATCGCCAGGATGATCCAGATGAAGGATGGGATGAACGCGAGGCTTTAAAAAGGTGGGCAATTCTCTGCGGTGCATCTCCTATGGATGAATACCTTTTTAAGTTTATTGCCGATGAAATGTGTTTACAGAATGCATCGGATGTTAGCAATTGGCAGCAGACATTATGCCATCAGATTGCTTTTATGTTGCGTCATGGAATGCCGATGGAACGCTTAACTCCCAGACCTGATTTTCAGGAAGAAAATAGACAAGCACGAAACGCAGAAGAAGCGTTGTTGGCTGTGTTAAATACTTGCGCTAGGGTGACAAAGACAGTTTCAAAGATTCAATGGCATACTCCTGAAGCTTTCGGTATTTGGATTTCCCGCTTGCAAGGGCAAAGAATCGATATTGATACTGATGTGTTTTGCTTAAATTGCCTGAGTTTTTTGGATTTACAAGGTTGCGTTTTAGTTTACAAAGACTTTTATAAGGTGAATCTTGAAGGGGCAAATCTTACAGAGGCAAATCTTGCAGAGGCGAATCTTGCAGAAGCAAATCTTGCAGAAGCAAATCTTGCAGAAGCGAATCTTGAAGGGGCGAATATTGAATGGGCAAATCTTGAATGGGCAAATATTCAAGGGACTAATCTTATAGGGGCTAATCTTCAAGGAGCGAATCTTGAAAGGGCAAATCTTGTAAGAGCGTGTCTTGTAGCAACGTATCTGGAAGAGGCGTATCTTCAAGGGGCGAATCTTGAAAAGGCGTATCTTGTACGAGCGTATCTTCAAAGAGCGAATCTTGAAGAGGCGAATCTTAAAGGGGCGGATCTTAAAGGGGCAAATCTTCAAGGGGCGAATCTTAAATGGGCAAATCTTGTAGAGGCTAATCTTGAAGGGACGATTCTTGAGGGCAAAAATTTAGCAGACTTGAATGAGGGTTTAGGTTTAGACTCCAATAAATGACTTACAAAATATAAAGCGATCGCTTCTACTACCTTGTCCTTCTCATGACAAATCGTAAGCGATCGCTTTGTTGTTAGGCTGTAGGTAAGCGATCGTAAGATTCCGGTTCAATATCTGGTACTTTCGCTAAAACTGCGTCGTATTTTTCTCGACTGCCTCGCTTTGCTAACTCCCCTAGATAAATTTCAGTTGTTAGTGCAGCGATTTTTTCCGCAACTGCTGTCGCCACAAACTGATCGATAGAAATGCCATCTTGTTTAGCGAGTTCCTGCAAACTTTTGTACAAAGAGTCAGGAAGCTCGACGCTAAGGTTGCTCATGACAATGCTCTAATAGATTGCAAAAACTCCGCAGGTGTCAATATTTGTAGGGGCATAACAATGTTATGCCCTTTTCGCGTTTTGTATCCAGAGATTTTTGAAACCCGCGCAGGTGGGTAAAGTCTAGTGTAGCCGCGATTTATAATCGCCAAAGCATTTTTGAGCCTCAGAAGGTCAATGCATAAAAATTACTTAAAAAAAATTTAATAAATTCCGAAATACACCTTGTTTATTTAGTAGTTCTTTTTAGAGAAATTAGCGCCTCAAAATTGAATCTTGTTATGAATACGCAAAACAAGTCTAAAAGTTTACAAGATATTATTAAGCAACGTCAACAATCAAATTTTGTGGGACGTGAAGACCAAATAAACCGATTTAGCCAAAATTTAGCATTATCCCTAGAAGACAATCGCCATTGTTTTCTGTTTAATGTTTGTGGTCAAGGCGGAGTTGGTAAAACTACCTTGCTGCGGCAGTTTCGGAAAATTGCTGACGAAGCAAAAATGATTTCAGCTTACATTGATGAAACTGAAAAAACTATACCAGAAGTCATGGGGCGTATAGCTGAAGAGTTAGAACAGCAAGGTTACAGACTAACGCAATTTAGCGATCGCTACAAAGTTTACTGCCAAAAGTGCCAAGAGTTAGAAACAGATCCAGATGCTCCTCAAGGTTTTTCCGCTTTTGTCGGGAAAACTATGGTAAAAACTGGTGTGCGTCTAGCGCGTCGAGTTCCCGTTGGTGGTGCTGTATTTGATTTTGTAGATGGGGATGCTTTGGCTAACCAAGCTGGAGAATGGGCATCTTATGTTGCTAAGAAAATAACCAATAAAGATGAGGTACATTTAGTTAAACAACCTGAAGAAGTTCTGACCCCGCTATTTTTGCAAGATATTTCTAAAATTGCTGATAAAATTCCTGTTCTTCTGTTTTTCGATACCTCAGAACGCACCGGAGAATTTCTAGATAACTGGCTGCGAGAGATTCTGGAGGGTCGCCACGGTGAAGTATCTATCAATATATTGATAACTATTGCCAGTCGGCAAGAATTAGATAAAAATGACTGGGCATCCTACGAAGGATCGATAATTCGTTTGCATCTGGAACCCTTTACAGAAGAAGAAGCCCAACAATATCTAACTCGCAAAGGCATTACAGACAAGCACATTATTGAAGTGATTTTAAATCTTTCTGGAAACTTACCCCTGCTAATAGAAATGCTAGCAGATGCTCATCCCAATGACCCCAACCAACTAATTGAGCCTAGCAGCAGTGCTGTAAAAAGCTTTTTAAGATGGATTGACGATCCCAAACGGCGACAAGTGGTGCTTGATGCTGCCATTCCTCGGTGCTTGAACCGGGATATTATCGCCCAGTTAAGAACAGAAGAAGAAGCTGATGAGCTATTTACTTGGCTCAAAGAAACATCCTTTGTCAACGAACATAGCAACGGCTGGGTTTATCATGATGTCGTCAAAACCCAAATGTTATGCCACAAACGCCTTTCATCGCCACAAGGTTGGGCTGAGATACATAATAAGTTGGCAAAATATTATGACAACCTACGGAATGATTTGCAATTAGAGGAAGATAACAAACAGCGCGATCCTAGCTGGCAAAGTTACACATTAAACGTGTTGTACCATAAGTTATGTCAGTCACCGCAAAGAAATTTACTTGTAGCTCTTAAGGAATTTCTGGCTCTACTCAAAAATCAACCCATTTTTGCCCAAGAATATGCAAAAACAATGCTTCAAGCTGGTAAAGATGGCGATTCTGCTGAAGTTAAGTATTGGGGTAAGCAATTAGCAAATGGGTTAAAAGCTTATGAGGAAAAACGTTATGAAGATGCTATATATAATCGCGCTTTAGTATACTTAGCTGTTAACCAACCAGACAAAGCACGAACTGTACTAGTGCCTGCCATCAAGCTTAGTACGGAGCATTGCAAAAAAAATGTTAAAGACTGGCGTAATGCTTTTAATTTAGCCCTTTACTATTTGGCTGCTCAATACACTCAACAAGCAGACCACTTCTATCGCTATATCTTATCAAACGGTGCTTCCTCAGAATCTATTGGTGAAGCTATCCAAGACCTAAATGACTTTTTAACTGTCTTGCCTGACCATAAGGAAGCTACATCCATCCTACACTTATTGCAGTTTTCTCTAACTAAGTCATGTAATTTTCAACCTACCCTCCAGAAAACCCAAGAATCTCAACAACAAACTGCTAATCAATTCCCTCTCTCATAATGCAAGTCCATTCAAATGGACTTGCATTATGAGCCTGAGATTTCAACCTCTGGCACAGATATGCATTTAAATGAGACACTACACATAGCTTGCTTCACCCGTAAGAGTACACAATCTAAAATGGCATTTGCCAGGTAAAAAAGGGAATTATCTAAATCCACTCAAACCCCTGTGTGGCTAAAAATTCTTTCCCTGATTCCAAAATATCTTTACTTAAAATCAGTTTGACTTTTGGCGAACTAAGATACAAACGAAAACGCTGAATAAAAAGTTGGTTAGCAGGCTCAATTTTCCTAATGGCACTCCAGGGAATCAACAACGGCGTAAGTCCCAAGCCCAACAAGGGGAAAATACTCAGATAAATCCCTTGAGGACTTATACCAACATTTAAAGTTGCTTTGTAGTGAACCAAACCCACAGAACCGTTTTGCATTCGGGAGAAGTTTTGTGGCGGCGCTTCTTTGGTGCTGTAGAGTTTAGCCAGGCGATTCCAGTCATGACGGAATAGAAAAATCATGACTATCGTGGAAAAGGTAAAAAAAACGATGTATATCCACTGAGTGGTATGTGGCATTGGTTTTTAAGTGATTGATGATTGACGCTTCAACTGTAAGCAATGTCTAACTACAAGTCTCTTTGCGTCTACGTACTCACCAATCAACCACATTCTCTGGAATTTTTCTAAACTATGGAAGCATCCGGGTTAAAAATTGCTTCATAAAAATCCTATTCATTCAAAAAACTGGCCTCAATTAAAGCCAGTTTTTTGATTTTATTGAAAACTTCTATCAGGCTTTGGAGCCGAGGATTAATGGAACACACTTGAGAAGATATTATTAAACTTTCTCATTAAAATGTCAAGATTTTATGAATTATTCCCCCAAAGTTTGCCATTAGATATCGCCGCTTCCCTTAAATTCTCTGGCTGTGCTTCTAAACTCTTGTCACCAAAATGCTTATCCATCAATGCCGGAACTTGTATAGCTTGAATTCGGCTATGGCGTGTTTTATCTGGCATAACTAGGTTTGGCCCAGCTTTACAATTTTTCATACAACCAGTGCCCTTGATTGTAACTTGGTCTTCTAAACCGCGATCGCTTAAAGCTGCCTCCAACGCCTGACAAACTGCTTTACCACCGCGTTTCATACAATCAGACTTTTGACACACCAAAATCGTGGCTTTAGCCTTAGCTGGCTTTACCTTGACATTATCAATAGATGGGGGTTCTTGGAATGGTGCGATCGTTTCAACTCTCCCCATCTCAGAACGCGCCGCCATCACCCGTTCAGCTTTCAGTGTGACAGTGCCATCTTTCAAATCATGTTTTTTATAACCAACAACTTGCAGCCAAGTCCCTGGTGGTAAGCGCAAGTCAAAAGCAGCCCGTAAATGTTTAGCTAGTTTAATGTAAGACTCACCCTCATGAGTCCCCAGTATTAAGCCTTTAAGCTTATAGCCATCTTTAATAACAAAATTTATAAATCTGCCCTCAAGACAAAATTCCGATCCTTCCATACTGTGAGACGCACCCATTTTTCTGATCTCCTTTTAACTAAGTACAAGCTATCAAGCAAGATTTTCTCAGCAGCTAAAAATTAGAACTCTTGTTAGCGATTTTTCCAACAGCACTCAAGAGTCCAAATCTGGTCTTGACGGGAGGCTGTTAATCGCCGGATCACACTCCACAGTTGAACAACTGTCATCGGAGAGCCAATTTCAACTTTCAATGGCTGGTTAGCTGTACAACTACAGGGAATGTCTAACTCCTTTAGGCGTTGATAGACTTGCCAGCGATCTGCCCAATTTACCTCTACAAGGTGGTTGCTTTCTATGTCTGAACTAAACGATTTCAAGAGAATTGCCCTCAAAGTGCAACAAACTTGCAGTAACTACCGCGATTTAACTTTCTGATTATTGAAAGTTTTAGGAGTGTAACCTCTTAAAACCAGCATACCTTAAGTGCAAACAATTCTCATTAATTTTGGGAAAAAAATAAAATGTGAATGGGGAATGGGGCATTGACTGTGGGAAAAGATCCTCTGCTCTCGGTTGCCCTATTTCTTGCCCACTTATCTTTCAGGCTCTATCCATAGTTAAATTTTTATATCAACGTTTCTGGGTACGTAGATAGAACTTGATGAGGGTGCCACCATCCAGCAAACAATAAACTTGAGAATTTTAGTAAGCAACAATACAAAATATTGTGATGGCGGATTGGCTTGATATTATTATTAAAATGTTAATATGTTGGGAATAAGCAGTTAAAATCTATAACTGTTAAAAAGAGAGGAACACAATGTCAGAAACGCAAACTTTGTTACGGAATTTTGGTCATGTATATGACAATCCAGTGTTGCTGGATCGCAGCGTAACTGCTCCAGTCACAGAAGGATTCAACGTTATATTAGCTAGTTTCCAAGCACTATACTTGCAGTACCAAAAACATCATTTTGTAGTTGAAGGCTCAGAATTTTACTCTCTGCATGAGTTTTTTAACGAAAGCTACAACCAAGTACAAGACCACGTTCATGAAATTGGAGAACGTTTGGATGGACTAGGTGGTGTGCCAGTAGCTACCTTTAGCAAATTAGCAGAATTAACCTGTTTTGAGCAAGAGTCTGAAGGCGTATATTCCTCTCGCCAAATGGTGGAAAATGACCTAGCTGCCGAACAAGCAATCATTGGCGTAATTCGTCGTCAAGCGGCTCAAGCAGAGAGTTTAGGCGATCGAGGTACACGCTATCTGTACGAAAAGATTTTGTTGAAAACTGAAGAACGCGCTTATCATCTGTCTCACTTCCTCGCTAAAGACAGCTTAACTTTAGGGTTTGTCCAAGCTGCTCAAAGCTAAAACTCTCCTAATCTAGATTTGTCTACCTAGACTAAAAGCAAAAGTTGTCCGCACGGAGTCTTAAAATATTATAAAAAATGGCAGAGAATGGTATCCTTATTTCTCTGCCATTTTTAATTTAAGTAAACATATTCTCATAACTTTTAATGTTGATAACATTTAGCAATTAGCTAGTTAATAAATATTTTTATCTAAGAAATTTATTTATCCTGAATAAGCAGACAGAGATATCCCACAAAAAATCACAATTTGTTGCAAAGTTTCATCAAATTAAATAATAAAGATTCGCAAAAGCTTTAAAAATTTGAGCATCACAATTAAATAAAATTGGAAATACAAAATATTTATTGGGAATTGGGGAAATGCTTACTTAAAGACTCTCCCACAGTCCCCAGTCCCTAATCCCCAGTCCTCAGTCCCCACTCCCCTTTCTGTCATCAAACCTAGAAAACTTAATAATAAAAAGCACGACAGGGTGTAAAGACCCTTAAAATAATCAGGATTTGTATTCTCATACTCCAAGGCAACGACTATGCCCCGCCGTGATGACCTCCGGAAGATTCTACTGTTAGGCTCTGGCCCAATTGTGATTGGACAAGCCTGTGAGTTTGACTACTCTGGCACTCAAGCCTGCAAAGCGCTGCGAGAAGAAGGCTATGAAGTGGTTTTGGTCAACTCCAATCCTGCAACGATTATGACTGACCCGGAAACGGCCGATCGCACTTACATTGAGCCGTTAACTCCAGAATTGGTCGAAAAAGTCATTGAGAAAGAACGCCCCGATGCTTTACTACCAACGATGGGAGGACAAACCGCCCTCAACCTCGCCGTTGCTTTAGCCAAAAATGGCGTGTTGGAAAAGTATGGCGTTGAGTTAATCGGCGCTAAACTCCCAGCGATCGAAAAAGCCGAAGATCGAAAACTTTTTGGTGAAGCAATGGCCAGGATTGGGGTAGCTGTGTGTCCCAGCGACACAGCCGAATCTTTGGAAGAAGCCAAAGCTGTTGCTCTTCAAATTGGTACTTATCCCCTAATTATTCGTCCTGCTTTCACAATGGGAGGAAGTGGCGGCGGTATTGCTTACAACCAAGAAGAATTTGAAGAAATGGCACAGGTAGGTATAGATGCTAGTCCTGTTTCGCAAATTCTCATTGACCAGTCTTTACTCGGCTGGAAAGAATATGAACTTGAAGTGATGCGTGACTTGGCGGATAACGTGGTGATTATCTGCTCCATCGAAAACCTTGACCCGATGGGCATTCACACCGGCGATTCTATTACCGTTGCTCCCGCGCAAACCCTGACTGATAAAGAGTATCAAAGGCTGCGGGATATGGCAATTAAAATCATCCGCGAGATAGGTGTGGAAACTGGTGGTTCTAATATTCAATTTGCTGTTAATCCAGTTAATGGCGATGTCGTCGTAATTGAGATGAATCCCCGCGTTTCCCGCAGTTCGGCTTTATCTTCCAAAGCTACAGGTTTTCCCATCGCTAAAATTGCTGCAAAATTGGCTGTGGGCTACACCCTGGATGAAATTCAAAATGACATCACCAAGAAAACTCCCGCGTCCTTTGAGCCGACAATTGACTATGTGGTGACAAAAATTCCCCGCTTCGCCTTTGAAAAGTTTCCTGGTTCCGACCCAGTGCTGACAACTCAAATGAAGTCTGTCGGGGAAGCAATGGCAATTGGACGGACTTTCAACGAATCCTTCCAAAAGGCACTGCGATCGCTCGAAACAGGACGCGCTGGTTGGGGTTGCGACCAAGCTGAAAAATTACCCAGTGGCGAACAAATCCGCGCCCAACTGCGGACACCTAACCCCGATCGCATTTTCTCCGTGCGCCATGCTTTACAACTAGGGATTAGTGCTGAGGAAATCTACGAACTAACTGGTATCGATCCTTGGTTCTTAGATAAATTTCAGCAACTCCTAGATGTCGAAAAATTCCTGAAGCGGACACCCTTGCAGCAATTGACAAAAGAGCAACTTTATGAAGTGAAACGGGATGGATATAGCGATCGCCAAATTGCTTATGCGACCAAAACCACCGAAGACGAAGTTCGCGCTTACCGCAAGTCACTAGAAATTATCCCAGTTTACAAAACTGTGGATACCTGCGCTGCTGAGTTTGAAGCCTTTACCCCCTACTATTACTCTACCTACGAAGAAGAAACAGAGGTTTTGCCCGCAACCAAGCCCAAAGTGTTGATTTTGGGTGGTGGCCCTAACCGTATTGGCCAGGGAATTGAGTTTGATTATTGTTGTTGTCATGCCGCTTATGCCTTAAAAGACGCGGGGTATGAGACGATTATGGTCAACTCAAACCCAGAGACAGTTTCGACAGACTACGATACCAGCGATCGCCTTTACTTTGAGCCTTTAACAAAAGAAGATGTCCTTAACATCATCGAAACTGAAAATCCAGTCGGGATAATAATCCAATTTGGCGGACAAACACCGCTAAAGCTGGCTATCCCATTACAAGAGTTTCTTAACAATGACACTTCAGGACTGCTGACTAAAATTTGGGGGACATCGCCAGATTCCATCGACATGGCGGAAAACCGGGAACGGTTTGAAAAGATTCTCCAACAGTTGAATATTGCCCAACCGCCGAATGGGATTGCGCGGAGTTACGAAGATGCGCTGATTGTCGCCAAACGCATTGGTTATCCAGTAGTAGTGCGTCCTAGCTATGTATTAGGGGGGCGGGCGATGGAAATCGTCTATTCCGATACTGAGTTGGAACGCTACATGAGCTTTGCAGTCCTCATAGAACCAGAACATCCGATTTTGATTGATAAGTTTTTGGAAAATGCCATCGAAGTCGATGTCGATGCGATCGCCGATCGTACTGGACGGGTAGTGATTGGTGGCATTATGGAACACATTGAGCAAGCGGGGATTCACTCAGGGGATTCTGCTTGTTCCTTACCCTCCATTTCCCTATCACCAGCAGTTCTCAATCAAATTCGTACTTGGACGGTACAGCTAGCACAAGCGCTGTCAGTCGTGGGATTGATGAATATTCAATTTGCCGTTGTCGGTGCAAGTACTTATTCTCCGCAAGTTTACATTTTGGAAGCAAACCCCCGCGCTTCCCGCACAGTGCCCTTTGTATCTAAAGCAACGGGCGTACAGTTGGCAAAATTAGCATCCTTAATTATGTCGGGTAAAACCTTAGAGGAGCTACATTTTACCGAGGAAGTTATTCCCACACATATTGCAGTAAAAGAAGCAGTATTACCCTTTAATAAATTTCCAGGAACTGATACAATATTGGGCCCAGAAATGAGATCCACTGGTGAGGTGATGGGAATTGACACCGACTTTGGCCGAGCCTTTGCCAAAGCGGAACTGGGTGCTGGGGAGCGTTTACCACTGACTGGAACTGTATTTGTATCAATGAGCGATCGCGATAAAGCTGCCGCAGGTGCTGTGGTGAAGGAATTTATCGATTTGGGCTTTACAGTGATGGCTACCCTTGGTACACGCCAAGTTCTTCTCGAACAGGGGTTAAATATTGAATTGGTGCTTAAACTTCATGAAGGCCGTCCCCACGTCCTAGATGCAATCAAAAACAAAAAAATCCAACTTATTATCAACACACCTTCCGGGGAAGAAGCCCAGACTGATGCTAGGTTAATCCGCCGCACAGCCTTAGCTTACAAAATCCCCATTATAACCACAATTGCCGGCGCAAAAGCTACCGTTGCCGCTATCCGTTCTTTACAAAATACAACTTTGGACGTAAAAACCATTCAAGAGTACTGCCCGATTATGAGGGAGTAGGGAGTAGGGGG
>NZ_NOLI01000093.1:0-31535 GCF_002245975.1 Nostoc sp. 'Peltigera membranacea cyanobiont' 213
TATTTCGCTAGTTCTGCAAGCATTGCATCTGTCGAGAGGACAGTACCACCAATAGCTTGATCTAGAACGACATCACCAAAAATTAAAGGAATCAAACCTGCTTGTAGACTACTTTCTATTACACTAAAGTCACTCTTCAACAGTTTCTTATTATGAGTGATTATCATAGTAATAGGTGGCAAACTTACCACTGGTAAACCTGCTTGTAAAAAACTTTTAGCTAGGAGGAAATTTAAATCTAAAGCATCTTGGTGAACTAAGCAGAACCCTAGTTTTTCTTCATCACCTGAAAAACCATTAATTGTATTATATTTATTCGCTGATTGGTGGGCAAAAGAACCAGCACCGTTACCAATAATCAGTTTCAGATTAGGATTTTCACGTTTGATTAGGCTCACTTGCTCAACCAGTTGTGTTATAATTTCTCTTCGAGCAGTATAAGGTTTATCCTTGTCAGTAATTAAGGAACCTCCTAGCTTCACTAATACTAATTCCATAATCAAATATTAAATGAGGAAAGACAAAAACTTATAAAAGACTAATCCTAGACAAAAAAATCAAAGTTGCTAATAATTTCAACATAATTTAACAAAATGCATGAAAGGAAATAGTAAATTTTGGTTACAAAATAAGGCAGAATTTATCGACCAGAATACATACGTCAATCGTCAGAAAACAGGTATGAATTCTGTACGACACAACGACTGCGGTCAGTGCATCACTGAAGGATAAATAAGGGGGTTTAAGACCCCCACAAAACTAGAATTTTTGGTGGTCTAGTTGAAATGTAGGCGATCACTATTACTCCTACGCTTATTAGCAGCAGTTTTCGAGTATTGCTATATACCATGTTCCTAAAGTTATTTTCCACTACTGCCGGGTTAGTGCGTGATTAAGCTTTTTTTTCTCGAAACTTTTTATCTTCATAGCAATCATCCCCACATATATTAGATCAAAAACAAAAATTGCAGTATATAAAAATATAAATAAAAGTGACCTACCTTGTGTTGGATGATTAATATAAAACCCAATGGAAGCCAGCAAAGTTCCTATCATTTTGAAGATAGCAATAAAGATTGATTGACCTCGGACAGTATTACGTTTGGTCAACATATCAATAAAGAGAATAGACATGAGAAGATTTTGCCCAAAAGCTGTATACGCACCGCTCCAATCTTGAAACTCATCTGTGATTAACAGGACACAGCAAAAGCTAGTAAATAAAGTTAATATAAACACTGGATAAAATAATTTATTTGGTATATCCTTCAACTCAGATTGCCCAAACTTGAAAAATCCATACAAGATAATTAAATCAAGCATCAACCACACAATATTGATTTGAAGTTGTGGTGGCTGATGAGGATGAATAAAAGAAAATATAAATTCCCATGATAGATTGGTACACAATGCAACCAACGGCATTCCATACGTTTGATCTTTAAAGCCACGTTGAATCAACAAAATATAAGTCAGTATCCAAAATGCTCCGCAGCCAAACATTAAATAAGTTCCCATAAATCATTACCTCCTTTATGCTTTTTAAAAATCAAAATTCTTACGGGCTGTAATACAATTATTCCTCTTATACAAAGTAAATAATGCACTGCATGTCTAATACAAAGTTACTGAGCATGAGTGTTAACTCTACTTAACCGCCTGTGCAATGAAAAACTGCCCTGGGGCAAGGAGTCCAGAGCAGCGCTTACAAAAAAATAAATATGGGAGTTTTAAACTGTTGCCCCCTACTTTACATAATAATTCGTTTGCTATGTAATACTCTTCAGTTCAAGTTTTCTACTTTATGCAAAAAGAACGAAAAACTTTTAAAGCTGCACTATACAAGGATTAGATGCAATCAACCAAGCCCAAGCAACACCCTTGGCTGAATGCGTGTAAACCAATGGTTATCAAAATTTGGTCAAACAAACATGAATGCACCATTACCCCAAGGAGCGATCGTAGGCCGTGGAGGGCGGTTGTAACAAAGGCACAGAAGAGGCGGGGGCGGCGATAGGGGAAGCTTGAGCTTTTTGCGATCGCATTGCTCCCGGTGGGCGGATACGCGAACGCCTACAATAACCGGGGAAATGCCCGCTCTGAATTGAGAGACAAACAAAGGGCAATCACCGATTATAACTAAGCCATCAAGATTAATCCTAACGATGCCCTAGCCTACAGCAGACGGAAACCTTGGGAAACAATAATATCCTCTACGCTTGTTGCGTCTATTTATATAGCTCAACTTATATAGCTCAACCCTTGATCTTCGAGAAAATATCACCAAATCGACAGAACCATCTGCTTTAGCTGGCAAGATATAATCGTAATGAAAATTAACATTGTTAAATATATCTTCAATTATGTTTCCTAACCTTGTGGAAGATACCAAAGAATACTGGTGCAAGTTAAATGAGTTAGAAGTTGCTTACCAAAAAGGTGAAGTCTCTATTGAAGAGGTAGATGGGAGGGTTAAATTGCTGATGACTGAATTAGGTAAAAGTCGCCAGGCAGCATTAAACTACGTTTTGAATAGCTTTTACCATTTTTTGAATGAGCAAGGAGAAGCAATTGTTGGTATAGCAATTTTAGGAGTCATTAGCTACGCTTGGGTGGTTCTCAGCTAAGTAGGCGGCTAGAATAAAATGTAAGATAAAAGAGATTTGCTCTTTGTAGAGGGGCAATATTGCTAATGACTGCACCCATAAAGATAAATTGGCAATGTTCTAGAACGATTGCTATGTCCTTAAACTAGTAAACCAAACTCATAGCGAAACTAGTAAACCAAACTCATAGCGGTTGATGAATGAACCTATAACTATGCCGTGCATCTCCTCTGTTTTAGAAAAGCAAATTGTCTTCCGAGCTAGCTGTTTGATTCTTGTTTGTTTACTGTTCACTGATTTAATCACTCCCAAGTAATATCTGCATTTTGGAATAGTGGCAGTTGAATAACTTGGGTTTGTTTGGCGTTATCCAGGTTAGACAAAGAAATTCCCAACAACCTAATACTGCGGTTTTCCAGTTCAATCGACTCAAACAGCGCTTTGGCTATCTCGAAAATCGTAGAGAGTTCACTGATGGAAGCAAGCATTGTTTTACTGCGGGTTAACTGCTGATAGTCAGAGAACTTGACTTTTAACGTTAATGTGCGGCCTCGTGTTTCATGCTGCTCTAACCTTTGCTCCACTATCTGGGCAATCTGTTCAAGTTCCTGCAACATCTGACCGACATCGCTTAAGTCCTGTGCAAACGAGGTTTCTGCACCAATCGATTTGCGAACTCGATTTGCTTCAACTAGGCGATCATCTTCTGCTCTGGCAATCTTGTAGTAATAATGACCTGCTTTACCAAAGTGGTGTGTTAACTCAGTCAGCGATCGTATTTTCAAATCTGCGCCAGTATGAATCCCCAGTGAATGCATTTTAGCTGCTGTAACTTCTCCAATGCCGTGGAACTTCTCAATCGGCAGTTGTTCTACGAAGGTGATCGCTTGCTCTGGTAAAATCACTGTCAATCCATTCGGCTTATTCTGCCCTGATGCCATTTTTGCAAGAAACTTGTTAATCGACACGCCTGCGGTTGCCGTCAACTGGGTTTCTTGGAAAATCGCAGTTTTAATATGTCTTGCGATAGTAGAAGCGTAGGGGATACTTTGCTTGTTCTCAGTAACGTCCAAATATGCTTCATCTAGCGCAACCCCTTCCAATAAATCAGTGTAGCGTTTGAATATGGCGTGGATTGAAGTGGAAATCTCTCGATAAACGTCGAATCTTGGTCTGACAAATATCAGTCCGGGGCATTTTGCAATTGCTGTTACCGAGGGCATTGCTGAGTAAATGCCAAACTTACGAGCTTCATAACTGGCGGCTGCAACTACGCCTCGTTGATTCGGGCTGCCACCGACGACTAAGGGTTTACCTCGGTAACTAGGGTTGTCCCTCTGTTCCACCGATGCGTAGAAGGCATCCATGTCTACGTGAACTATTTTCCTGGTTCTAGCGACAGATTCTTGTCCCAACATTGAAATCCCAATGAGGCAGTTTTAAAATTTCTAGTATTAATAACCTAATTTATTTTGTCTGCGTTAGACACTTCTTGCTTCTAACCTTGCCTGAAGGGGGATAGAAACAAGAAATTCAGCCCCTTGTCCGAAAACGGATATACATTCCAACTGTCCTTGATGCTTTTTAGTTACGATTTGGTAACTAATAGATAGCCCTAAACCAGTGCCTTTACCAACAGCTTTGGTAGTAAAAAAGGGTGTGAAAAGTTGCGACCGCACATTTTCACTGATACCAGAACCGTTGTCAGCAATGCGAATGACGGCGACATCACCTTCAACAGTAGTACGAATTGTAATGATACTTGGGTGACGTGCGATATCGGCATAAGTCCGATGTTTATTAAATTCCTCTAAAGAGTCGATCGCATTTGCAAGCAGATTCATAAATACCTGATTCAGTTGTCCAGGGTAGCACTCTACAGGTGGCAGGTTGCCGTACTCCTGTATTACCTGAATTCCGGGAGAGTCTGGCTGGGGTTTGAGGCGATTTTGCAAAATCATTAGGGTACTATCAATACCCTCATGGATATTAACGGCTTTAACTTCAGCTTCGTCTAGGCGGGAAAAGTTTCGTAAAGATAATACAATCTGGCGAATACGATCAGTTCCCACTTTCATTGAAGCCAAGAGCTTAGGTAAGTCTTCCATCAAAAAATCTAAGTCAACTGCATCTATTTCATTCTGAATTTTAGGTGGTAAATCCTGGTTTTGCTGCTGATAAATTTGTACTACACTCATCAAGTCTTTAACATAATTATTTACGTAAGTAAGGTTGCCGTAGATAAAGCTGACTGGGTTATTAATTTCGTGAGCAACACCTGCCACCAATTGCCCCAGGCTAGACATTTTTTCGCTTTGCACCATCTGGGACTGGGTAAGCTTCAATTCATCGAGCGTGTGTTCTAGCTGCTTTGCTTTCTCACGCGCTTGTGTTTCCGAAATTTCTAACTCCTGGGAGTATATGTGCAAATTTGTGTAGAGGCGAGCATTTTCTATAGAGATGGAAACTTGCGAAGTCAATAAGTTTAATACTTCTAATCGCTCTGCGGTAAAGACTCCAGTAGTGAGGTTATTTTCCAGGTAAAGAACTCCAGTTAGCTTACCCTGATGAGAGAAAGGTAAACACAAAATTGATTTGGGTTGATTGGCAATAATATAGTTGTCACTCACAAAACGTTCTGTATGACTAGCATCTTCTAAAACCAAATTTTCTTTTGTTCTTTCAACATAGTTAATCAGTAAAGCTGGCAATTTATGCTTTACTTGCACCAGGCTGGACGATCGCACTGTTACTTCATCTCGATCAATGCTTCCTTCGGCTTCAATCACCCACTGGTTGTCCCGTTTGACAAGTAGATAACCCATTTGCGCCCCAGCATTCTCGATCGCAATCGTCATCATTTTCTCCAGCAGGGGATTTAACTCCATCTCGCTTGAGAGTGCTTGAGACGCTTTAATCGCTGTGCTTAAATCTAGAGTTTGGGTTTTAGCTTCAGCAATATCCTGAATCTGCTTTGTAGCCGTACTCCGCCCGTCTATCTCCCCGACTGAATCTCTAAAAAGTTGGGAGTATTGTTCATCCAGTTGCCGGACTTTAGCCGTAGCTTCCCACTTGAGATAGCAATAGCGGGCTTCTTTCAAATAAACTTTGGCAAAGTTTTTTCTATCTTTGGCTAAGTAAAATCGAAATGCCACTTCGTTTGCCAAGGCTTCATTTTGTAAATAACCGTTTTCGGCAGCAGAAGCGATCGCCTTATCATACATCTCCATTGCCTGATAATCTTGTTTACAAATCCGAGCTACTTCAGCTTGGATCAGCAGGAACTTGTGTTGATAATTAGTTGGGCAGTGCATTGCCCATTGCTGGAATTTTTCTAAGTTGGTATTTAGTTTATGCAGATAAGTAACTTGAGTTTCTGTATCTACATCCGCATAAGCCCCTGCTAAGGCAATACTTTGGTGAAAATAAAAAACAGGATTAATAAAAATCCCTCGCGCTCCCCCAACAAATTTTTCGGCATTCTCTGCATACTCAACAGCTTTGCTATACTCTCCATACCAGTTACAGAGCGCAAGTTTATAGATGTAAACTACAAATGCACTCAACATATCCGAAGATGCCAGTGCAAACTCTAGCACTTGCCGTTCATCTGCCCAAGTTCCAACAAGTTCGTCAATCCTGCCTGCTGGCTTAGTCAGGTTAGCGATCGCTTCCATAGCTAGCAGATGGTAGTTCAACATATTTTTGTCAATCTTGCGGAGGCTAGGAATAAAATCTTCGGCTACTTCTGCGGTTTTTTCTAAAGATTCATTTCCAAATAATGATTGCCACAAAAAATTAACTGAACAATAACCAGACCATTGATAAGAACCTGTTTCTAAACCACTATTAAATCCCTTCAATAAATAAGGTTTGCTTTCGCTAATATGGTCTTTGTAGTGGCAAACTAAACCGCCCCACATATTCAGAATATTTGCTTCTAATTCCTTCGTTCTCAAAACTTCATGTAAATGCAAAGATAATTCGCCAAACTCATAACCTGAATCTACCTCACCATATTGGAACACCAGATTAAAAGCATAAAGCATATAGCCAAATACCGAAATTGGCGAGTTGCCATACTGAACTGAAAGTTGAGTTATATTCATTGATGTGATATGCAACGCTTTCGATCCTAAAAAGTAGGCAATAGGCCAGATTTCTTTTAAGATGCGTTGAGCCATTAACTTTTCTTCGTCTTGCATTGGTGGTAGTTCTGCGAGACTAAAAGTTGTGCGCTCGCCAATAACTTTTTTGGTTTGATTAAGTTTTTCTAACAGATATGCATCATCAGGATAAGCTGTAAACTCCAAGCCTAAAAGTTCCAAGGTATTTAGCCCAATTTTATATGCGGAGTTTAAATCATTTTCCATCCGATAACACATAATCCGATATTCATTCACCCGACACATATCAAGAGTAGTTTGAACCTGGCTGAAAGTCTGCTCAAAAATCAGCAAAGCTTCCTCATATTTTCCATTTAAAAATTCGGCTTCTCCAGATTGTAAATATAAAGTTAACGTGAGTAAATAATTATCCTGCCAGCTATTTTCAGGTAGATAGCTCACCCCTGTTTCTAGCAACTTAAGTGCAGTTACAAACGCCGAAGATGATTTTGCCCGTTGACCTGCTTTCAGATTTAATTCTGCCAGTTCATATCTTTCTGCTGGTTCCACAATCAATGAGCTGCCAGCATTGAGATGGTTGACGATCTCGAAAAGATGTTCTTCTAATTGGGATTTTTCAGTATTATGTAATAGTAATTTTCCCACCTTCAGGTGTACTTGTTTTTGCTGGTCGGTTGGAATTAAAGAATAGGCAGCTTGCTGAACGCGATCGTGCAAAAATTTATAGTCAACTTGTACAGCAGTATTGCAGTATGTTGCCAATTCCGACTGATTTAACAACTGAGGAATTTTGTAAGTATCGCTCAAAGGAAGAATTAATCCGGCTCGTAAAGCTGACCATAAATCAATTGCTGTTGCTGATGGAGATTTTTCGTTGACTACAGCTAGAATTTCTAAATTAAATCGGTTGCCAACACAAGCAGCTAATCGTAAAACTTGCTGCGTTGGTTCTGACAATCTCTGAATTTTATTCACCATTAAATCTACCACATTATCGGTAATGGCTTGTGACTGAATTCTGTTGAGATCCCACTGCCAGAAACCCGAACGATAATCAAATGTCAAAAGATTATCTTGATGCAGTACTTTTAGTAACTGAGTTAAGAAAAAGGGATTACCTTGGGTTTTTTGAAATAGCAAATCAGCTAAAGTTTCTGCCTGAGATGATTCGCAATTGAACGTGTCAGTTAGAAGTTGAGTAATATGAGGTGCAGCTAATGGCTTCAAAAGTAACTCTTCAACCGTTGCCCCAAATGCTTGAATTGTCTCTAGCATTAACATCAGTGGATGGGTGGCATTAACTTCGTTATCTCGGTAAGCCCCAATCAGCAATAGATACTGGCTTTCTGGGTCAGTCATCAGATTCTCGACCAGGTTGATAGAGGCGGCATCTGCCCATTGGAGGTCATCTAAAAACAGTACTAAGGGATGTCCAACAGCAGTAAAGGCATGGATAAATTGTTTAAACACCCGATTAAAACGGTTTTGAGACTCAGCAACCCCCAACTGCGGTACAGGCGCTTGCTGTCCAAGAATCAGTTCTACTTCCGGGATGACATCAATAATAACTTGACCATTAACTCCCAATGCTCGTAGTAATTTATTTTTCCAAACCTCAACTCTGGCTTGGCTTTCAGCTAACAGCTGTCGCATCAATTCTCGAAATGCTTGAATCAAAGAAGCATAAGGAATATCTCGCTTGAGTTGGTCAAATTTGCCACCGATAAAGTAACCTCGCTGCCGGACAATCGGTTTATGAACTTCGTTAACTAGTGAGGATTTGCCGATACCTGAATATCCTCCTACTAAGACAACTTCGCTCGAACCAAGGGTAACTTTTTCAAAGGCAGCCATTAAAGCTGCTACTTCTACTTCCCGACCATAAAGTTTTTGAGCTATTTGGAATTGATGCGAAAAATCCTGCTGGCCTAGGCTAAAAAGGTCAATGCTACCTTTTGTTTGCAGTTGTATCGTTGCTTGCTCTAAATCAGCCTTTAACCCGTAAGCACTCTGATAACGGTCTTCAGCAGTTTTGCTCAGAAGTTTCATTGCGATCGCAGAGATTGCCAATGGTACATTAGGATTAATCTGGTGCGGAGCTACTGGAATTTTTGCAATGTGACAATGCACCAACTCCATTGAGTCTTGAGCATTGGGGAAGGGAAGTTGACCCGTCAGCATTTCGTAGAAACTGACACCTAATGAGTAAAAATCTGTACGATAATCTAAGGTTCGGTTGATACGTCCGGTTTGTTCTGGCGACATATAAGCCAGTGTTCCTTCTACAAGGTTGAGGCTAGTAATTTCTGGGCTTTCTTTTGATAACAGCGAGGCGATGCTGAAATCAATCAGTTTTATTTTTTCGGTATTGGGGTTATAAAGAATGTTTTCGGGCTTAAGATCCTTATGGATAATATGGTGGGTATGTAACTCTCCCAAAGTTTCAGTAATTTGAGCGGCAATATTAAGAAATTTTGTCAGTTCAATTCCTGTAGTAGATATTTGGTGTTTTAAAGTTTCTCCACTAAAGTCTTCTAAAACCAGTGCTAGACCATTATTGTAGCCGTTGTCATAATTGATTAATTCATGGGCTTTAATTATACCTGCAATATTCAGGTTTTGGATAATTTCGTATTCGTGCTTGAGTTGAGCAATCTCTTTGATAGTCGGATACTCTGCTTTGAGTAGTTTGATAATAACTGAATGTCTGTTAGCCTTGGAGTCTGCTCGATAAATTACTGTGGCAGCAGCTTCATAAATTAAACTTGTAATACTATAGTCAGGGATGTGAGCAATTAATTTAAACATTAATACTTGTCTGAATGTTGTTTTCTAAGAGATTTTGGTAGTTCTTATGTATGATAGTTCCCATAATTAAAGTCAAGTTAACTCTTCAAATGCTAATTAAGTAAAGATTAGCCTCGCTAATCTTTACTATCACGCAAGGACTATAAACTTTTTCATCCTCTGTGTGCAGATCGTTTTTCTACGTAATAGTCTAAGTCTAGTTGTGCTAAATAACTTGCGAATTCACCTACTTCCGTCAGTCTAACAAGTAAATCGAGCATACAACACTGCATTACCTTGTTTAAGGACGCGGGTTTACCCTTGCTCCTGATGGTGGAGTTCTGATTCGCCTATTACCTTGCTCTGCTCAATAATTATCTCTACCAGTTCTTGTTTCTATAACTGGTTCAAGCTTTCTCGAGCCAATTGCGATCGCTCTATGCCATTTATGCTATGACATCTGCACGAAAAGCAAATTTGTACTCAATTAATAAATTCTTACAAGTAGGGACTCGTATTTTCCATAGTTTTGCAGTACAGTGTTTATTCTGTGCAAATTATTTATACCCATCTTCTCCCAACTTTACCCAGACAAATTTTGAGCCAATGCCTTCGAGGGAACAGCCAATGAAAACTTCTAATGATATAGATACCAAGAAGATCATCAAAAAATCCGACAAGCTTACCCTGAGACAGATGAAGTTAATCGAGGAGGCAGAAGACCAACTTCTTCAAGCTAATACTGTCAATTCATCAACCCCTGTGGTTGAGGAGCAACCAGTAGCAATTTCAGAGCCTAGAGTTCCTGACTATATTCCATTGCTTGACAATCCTCCAGTACAATCTGTGGGTAATTCCGGCTGGCAAGTGTCTGATGTCTGGCGGGATATTCGGGTGGATAGCTTCTCGAATTAAACCGGAACTAAAACAACCGCCTGAGCAACTTTGTAAACTATCTTTGCACCAAGTCAAAGCTATAGTTGCATTGTGCTTATAATAAGTTAAGGCTAACTATAACTGGAAGTTAGCACCCTGTAAATGGTTATCGCTTGGATTACGCATCAAAGGCGATACCAAGACAAACAAAATTTATCGGCAGCGTAATAGTTTCTATTCCGTTGCCAACATGCACTCAGCGATCGCATGTTGGTGAAAGTGTTGTATATCAAGGCAAGTAGTTTTTATCGGAGATTATGTCGGATAAAAGATAAGGGTTACTTACTGAATGAGCGATTATTGTCAAAAAAGCCTTGGTAAATGCCTTAATCTTCACTAATCAACTGTAACAAGGCTTCCGTTGATATCTTGCCACTAATATCAGCACCTTCCAATAAGCTGTCTGCCAAATCTCGCTTGTGGTGGTGCAATTGCACAATCTTTTCTTCAATAGTATCCTTTGCTACTAGACGATAAATGGTAACAGGGCGTTGTTGCCCAATGCGATGGGCGCGGTCTGAGGCTTGGTCTTCCACTGCGGGATTCCACCAAGGGTCTGTATGAATCACATAATCAGCAGCAGTCAGATTGAGTCCTGTACCCCCTGCCTTGAGACTAATCAGAAATACATCCCCTGAACCAGCTTGGAAAGCATCGACCCGTTTTTTGCGCTCTGCCACTGAAGTACTGCCATCTAAATATTGATAATTAATACCTTGCTGTTCGAGGTAATCGCGGATGATGTGCAAATGGTCAACAAACTGACTAAACACTAACGCTTTATGACGATTTTCCAGAAGTTCACCCAGCACCTCACCAAAAAGTTGTAACTTGGAACTGCGTAATTCAGTATCGGGCATAACGAGACTAGGATTACAGCAAGCGCGACGCAGTTTCATTATCTCAGCCAAAACTTGCAAATGTTTCTTTCCAGCATCTGCATCAGTTTCGGTAAGTTTAGATATGGCCTGACGGCGCAACGCTTCATAGAATGCTTTTTCCTCCCGGCTCAATTCCACATGCAACAGAATCTCAGTACGAGATGGTAATTCTTCTAATACTTGATTTTTCGTGCGCCGCAACAAAAATGGTTGAATAAGTTTTTTGAGTTTATTACGTGCAAGTTTATCCTGATATTTTTCAATGGGGGTAGCAAAGCGTTGATTAAAGCTTTCAAAAGAACCCAATAACCCAGGATTAATAAAACGGAACAAATTCCACAACTCACCCAGGTGATTCTCAATCGGAGTCCCAGTAGTCAGCAACTTAAAATTAGATTTTAGGTTCATGGCTGCCTGAGAACGTTTAGTGGTCATATTTTTAATCGCCTGGGCTTCATCCAGGACAATCGTTTGCCACTGTACACCAGAAAGCATTTGTGCTACTTCTTCCTGCTGTAATAAACCATAGCTGCAAACCAACATATCCAACGGTTGTAAACCATCTAATAATTTTTGGCGGTTAGCACCAGAAAATTGAATAATATTCAGAGTTGGGGCAAACTTCTGCGCTTCACTCACCCAATTCATGCACACGGAAGTCGGCGCAATAATTAGGGTTGGCCCCTCATGGGCATTTCTGAGAATAACCGCCAATGCCTGCACGGTCTTACCGAGTCCCATTTGGTCTGCTAAACAAGCACCCACACCCCAATGTGCCAGACGCGCCAGCCAACAAAAACCCTCCATCTGGTAGTCACGTAGTTCTGCTTGAAGCGTAGATGGCAGTTCCGGCTGGAGGTTTTTCACCTCCTGGAGACGCTCTCTATGTGTTTTCCAGTGTTTATCTGCTTTTACCTTACCTACCTCATCAACAAAATCTTCTAACCCTAATGTTGCCAAGGGATGAAAACGAATACATGAACTATGCTTTTCCGAAAACATCCGCAATTCGTCGAGGCGTTTCCGAAAAGCTTGAGTTAAAGCCAAAAATTGACCATCACCAAGGGGGATAAAACGGCTGGGGGTTTTCTCTAATAGTTCTAGTAGTTGCTGCATATCCAGCACTAGGTCGTTATTCAATTTCAACTCTCCAGTTGCTGCAAACCAGTCTTGCTGACGTTGAATTGATAAATTAAAGTCTTTCAAGTCGGCATTGTGGCTAACACGCAGTTTTTCTCCTTGTGGCCATTCTATGACTACGCTACTTTCCAGTGCTTGCAGTTCTAGCAGCAATTCTAAACAGGCTTCTGGGTCAGCTATAACCCATTCACCATCTTGTTCTTCAGTTCGTGTCAACGTGGGACAGGCTTTTATAGCAGCTTTAGCAAGCTGTTTCTCTTCAGGTAGATTTCGTCTGGTTTGCAGACGTTTCCCGTCAATCTCGGCAATTACAGTTTCACCACCTGTACCAGGACGGTAGTAGGGACCACCTTGGGCAAAGGGGCGCGACAAAAGGCTGATTTTCAATCCGGCGTTAGCAGGTAAAAGGTGAATATGGGGTAGAGTCTGGGCGGGTACTTCTTCTGCACCTTCGAGTCCACCACCAATGTCCGAATGTACGGTAACGATGCCAGAGACGGCATTAATCGCTGCCAAAACTTGCTTTTCGGCAATGGCAGGCACGTTTAATTTATTTTCTTTACCAATAATCTCGGCGATGCGGCGGTGTTCGGCACTAATTTCAATGACTTTGATGCGGGTTGGGGTTTCTTTGATATGCAGAATATTCTGTGATTCTGGTAATTTGGGAGAAAATTCCAAGGTGAGACGATCAAGTTTTCCTTTTTTAACCAGTAGTTCCGGTTCTCCCTTGACAATTTCTACACGAATAGTCGGTGTATCTTCCCAAAAAACTAACGGGTGTCCAATTAAAGCAGAGATGGCTTTTTCACCGAAGGTATAATCAACTTTCCCGTAATAAGAGCCATCATTATATGTTTCTATACAACTACATACCCGCATATCTTGGGGTGTGATGTAATCAAACTCAGATAATGCACTATTCAGACGCTTGAGGGCTATGGGGCGACCTTTACTCCATTCCCCTTTGGCATTCACTTTTTGTTCTCGTGGTTGCAAGACACATCTGCTAGGATAGAAGGTTATGAACCATGCTAAACGTAGTTCCGATTCTGGTTTTAGGGATGTTTGTGGCCTTGATTGGAGATTTGCCAAGGCATTGAGGCACATTTCCCAGGCTTCTTGAGGTCGAATTAAGTCTACGATGGTTTGAATATTGCTATCTTCTCGCAGTGCGGGAGCAAGTTTATTATAATTGCTACTAGGTTTGAGCCGGGATAGGAGTTCTGCGGTTTCCATTGCCAACCAGTGATAACCAGAGGCAAGCGATCGCCGATACAATGGTTCTAGTAAATTAGGTAAGCGTTTTTTAGCACTTTCTGCATCCATCCAGTAAAGACATAGTGAACAAAACAATGTTTGTAAGCTATTTTCTTCTTCCACGGAAGAAATATGACCACTGACTACAAATTGTTTTTGGGTAATATCGCCAAGCTGAACAAGCAATACCATGTTCAGTCTGCCATAAGTGAACCTGAGCCAATGATCCCCTTGACGGGACATCAAACGGGTATGCTCTTCTGCTTCTCGGAGGCTTTGCGCTGAACCATCTTTTAACAATGCGAGGATAAAAAATAAGCCCCCAATTGTATTGAAATATATTTGCCGTTTGCCTGTAGCCTTTTTGATCGCTTTCAGGGCATCTGTATAATATTTTATGGCTTGTTCATTTTCACCCCGCAGAAAACTTAACCAACCCCAAAAGATCGCAGCGTTATTTTGATAGTCATTTGATACACGCTCCAAACTTTCTTGTGCTTCTTGGGTACAGCCCTGTAACAACAGTTGTTCTGTCAAAATCAGGTGTAAATAATCTGAGCAATGTTTTTCACTGTTAGAGCATTCTTCTTCTAGCAGCGTCAACGCATCTTCACAAGCAGATAATTTTAAGGCGGAATTGAAGAGGATACTTGATATGCCACTTTCATATAATCCAAGTGGAAGGGTCTTAAACCAATCTGCATCAAATGGATTATTGTATATCTGCTCAAAGATATTTTCTATTACTATTTTTTCTTCACTATCACTGTACTTCTGATAATCTTCAATTTGCTGATTAATAAAATTAAGGTCTTGGCGATAAATACCAATGCGGATTTCTCTGATACACTGGCGCAGACTGGAGAAAATCCGAGAATCTCTGTTCCAGTGAGTACGTATTGGTAGCTTCTCTTCTACTGCTGTGACGAGGATTTCAAACTGTCCGGTTTGTACAGCATGGCGAGTAGCTATTTCTGTGAGTAACGGATGACATTCAGCACCTTGTCTGCTCTCCTGTACTAACAAGCCTGCTTTTAACAATTTATCAATTTGGGGAATAAGGGTTTTAGTACCCCAAGGTTTATTCTTTTCATCTAAAGCACCAGTTTTACTAAGACAACTTACGAAGGAATTTTTGTCTATCGGTGCATAAATTACCGAAAATAACTGAATAATTTTTTGTAAGGAAGGATGTAACTCGAAGTATATATGAGCGAGTTTTGTTTGCAATCTTGTGGTATCATTAGCCAAATTAATCATACTATTAATTCAGTTCTTTAAATAATTCCATTAATTTACGTTTACGTCCATGAGCCGCTTCTAATTTCGAGCGATAAGCAGACCATTCAGCTTTTTACCTTAGTTGAATATAAGCAGCTTTGATTTTTTTAGCTAATTAACGCAGCGTCATAACGGTCAGCTTTTCCTTGTTCCATAATTGGTTCTGCCCGTCTGCTTTGCGTTATCAATTACCCAATCTGCACGATGGGAAACTGCTGCATCCATGACTCAATGAACCAGTTTGGAATCATAGTAAGTATCTCTTTCTACTGTTTTAATTGCATCATCAATTGATCCTTCATGGAGGAAAATATCGACTTGAGCTTCTCCTATTCCCAAATCTGGCTGATTTTGCAGTGTTTGCAGTAAATCTTGTTTGAGCGTCAACCAAGTTTCTCCTGCATAGTCTTGAATCTTACCATAGTCTCGAAACGCAAGAAGCTCAAGGATGGAAGGGGTTACGCCTGAAGTTGCGGTGTAATGCTGGAGTTTGAAGGCGCTTGCCCTCAAAAGTTTGCTCAACTGGTGACAGATGCGCCCGATTGGACAAAGTGGATGGCTTGATTTACACCCAAGCTTGGTATTAGACCAATAAACTATTGCTTGCGAAGTGTGTGTGCCACTTCAAGATTGTTGAATGGCAGTTTCATAAGTAGCAAGTGCTTGTTGATAAGTTGCGAATGCTTCTGTATACTGCTGCTTGTTGGTTAAGTATAGTTCGGCTAATCTTTCAATCATCATTCCGTGATAACTAATATCAATTGCATCACTGTGCTATCGAGAAAAGGCACTATCATAGGCGATCGCTTGCTTTAAAGCCTTAATAGCCTCTGTATAATGCTGTTGAGATAACTGTAGCTCGGACAGCTTTTCGAGAGCGAAACCCTTGCGCTTAAGAGTTTTGAGGTCATTCGGAGCAAACTTGAGTGCAGTATCATAGATAGCGATCGCCCCATACCCTATCTGGATGATCGCCCCTATTTTCATGAGGCCCTTGTTGCCGTTTTATAATGAAAGGATGCAAAAGCTTACCATCACCCGACCTGACGATTGGCATCTGCATCTCCGCGACGGTGCAGCACTGAAAGCGGTTCTGCCCTACACGGTGCGTCAGTTTGCCCGCGCGATCATCATGCCGAACTTGAAGCCCCCTATCCGCTCGGTGGCAGATGCGGCTTGCTATCGCGATCGCATCCTCGCCGCCATTCCAGAGGGACAACAGTTTGAGCCATTGATGACGCTCTACCTCACCGACAACACCAGCCCCTACGACATTCTCCGGGCGAAAGAATCCCAGTTTATCAAAGCGGTCAAGTACTACCCAGCCGGTGCAACGACTAACTCAGACTCCGGTGTGACAGATATTCGGAAGGGTGATCACGTCTTTGAAGCGATGCAGCAGGTGGACATGCCGTTATTACTGCACGGGGAAGTGACCGATAACGATGTTGATACGTTTGATCGCGAAAAGGTGTTTATCGAGCGACATTTAATCCCCCTCAAGCAGCGATTTCCCAACCTGCGGGTGGTGCTTGAGCATATCACCACCTCCGATGCGGTGCAGTATGTCCTGTCTGCCAACACTATCGCGGCAACAATTACGCCACAACATTTGTTGTTTAACCGTAATGCCCTGTTCAAAGGCGGCCTTCGCCCCCATTTTTATTGCCTGCCCATTTTGAAACGGGAGGAGCATCGTCAGGCTTTGTTGCAAGCAGCAACGTCGGGAAATCCGAAGTTTTTTCTAGGTACCGATAGCGCTCCCCATACCCGCACCAGCAAAGAAAGTTCCTGTGGCTGCGCGGGATGCTTTTCGGCTCTGCACGCCCTTGAGTTGTATGCCGAAGCATTTGAAAGCGTGAAAGCCCTGGATAAACTGGAGGCGTTCGCTAGCTTCTATGGCCCAGATTTTTATCAACTGCCGCGTAATACCGAGCGAATTACCTTGTCCAAAACGACTTGGCGCGTTCCTGATGAAGTTCCATTTATGGAATCTGGGCTTGTACCTTTGGGGGCGGGGCAGGAAATGACATGGCAAATGGTATGACATTTGCATTGTGCATCAGCCGTTGTGGAATCCTGTCGGTTAGCTTAGACCAACGAGTAATTTGAATCCTGGCTCAAATTTGAGTTTGCGAATCTTCCATTTTGAGTGGTGATCGCCTTAGCAGAACTTTAAGATTTTAGCAGAATATAAATATAATCTAGTATTGATTGAAGAAACGTTTAAGCCTACAAATGAGAGATTGAGAAATAACCTTTTTATAAATAGCGGGACTTAGACAAATTAGTTCTACAAGAACCGTGCATCATCTGACGAAAGTAATTCTACTTATTCAAATAAATATTCTTGCATGTCGTTTTGTCGATGGCGGAGAATACTTATAGCTTTGACCTGGATTTGACGAATCCGCTCTCGACTGAGGTTTAGCTGTTGGCCAATCTGAGCGAGATTGAAATGCTGATCGTTCTCTAGCCCAAAGCTTAAAGTCAACACTTGACGTTGAATCGGTGTCAATGGTTCTAAGAATTTAGCTACGTCTTGCGATAGAAGTTCCTGGGTAAGCAGTTTTTCTGGTGAAGCGGCATCGCTGGCTAAAATTTCACCCAACTCTGTCTCTTTCTCATCTCCGACTTGTTTATTTAAAGAGATCGCCGTGCGAGAAGCGGTGAGATATTCTCGAAGTTTATCTGTGCTTATGTTTAATGCTGATGCTATTTCTTCAGATGTGGCATGACGACCGAGTTTTTGAAAGCTTTCTCGCTGCACCTTCTTGATTTTATTAAGTATTTCAGTTAGATGAACAGGCAATCTAATAGTGCGGGATTGTTCTGCGATAGCTCTGGTTATAGCTTGACTAATCCACCAGTAAGCGTAGGTTGATAGCCTATAACCTCGGTTGGGATCAAACTTTTCTATACCTTTTTGTAAACCGATTGCTCCTTCTTGGATCAAATCTAGAAATTCCAAATTGCGGTTCTGGTATTTCTTGGCAACAGATACTACCAATCGCAGGTTAGCTGTTACCATTTTTTGTTTGGCTTTTTGGCCAAGGTGTAGTGCTGCTCGGACTTGTGCTTCGGTTTTTTCGACAGCATTAGCTAATTGAGTCAAAGTTGGTTCGCGGTCTAGCTGTTGAGTGAGTTCATTTTTAGATTGCTCAATGACAATCATTTCTTGTACCTGTCTACCATAAGCGATTTCTTCCTCTGGCTTTAATAAAGGATACTGACCAATTTCTTGCAAATAGATGCGAACCATGTCTGAACTCAGGCTGGACATACAAAATCAACACTTTTTTAAACCAAGGAATTTAAAAGTATAAATCAAATAGCTCAATAAAGTTTTCTATTTTGAAGAACCAAAACATATCACCAATTCAGTCCTGTCTGAAGTAACCTCTGCTTCAACCTTGTGTAGCGCTGTTGGTCATCAGTAGAGCGCACCGCCAGAGATATCGCTTTTTTTGCGCCAACTACGATCGCTAACTTCTTGGCACGAGTTATACCAGTGTAAAACAGGTTCCGGGTCAACATCATATAGTGCTGCATATAGATTGGCAGAACTATCACCGGATATTCTGAGCCTTGGCTTTTATGAATCGAAATGCTCCAGGCAAGGGCAATTTCATTCAGGTCAGCGTAATCGTAAACCACAGTCCGCTCACCATACAGTACTGTAACTTCCTGCTCGACAGTATCAATGGTGAGGATTATTCCCAAATCGCCGTTGAAGACTTCGCGGTTGTAGTCGTTGGTTAGCTGGATGATGCGATCGCCCTCGCGTAATAAATTTCCACCTCTGTTAATCTCCACCTTGTTTGGGCTGGGTGGATTAATCAACTGCTGCAACACAGTATTAAGGTTGCGAGTCCCTACCAAGCCCCGCGACATTGGACAAAGTACTTGCACATCAGTAGCAGGATTAAAACCCAGCCGTGGAATCAAATCGCTAATCAACTCGCAGATTGCCTGTACACCATGTTCGGGCTGATGTCCGCCGCCGTGCCAAATACAGTCAGACACAGGATTGTCGGAGATTGGCTCGATTGTCGGATAAATTCCTCGATTAATTTGGTGAGCAGCAGAGATGATTGCAGAAGTTTTAGCTTGGCGGAATACCTGAGTTAACCGCACTACTGGCACACGACCAGAATTAATCAAATCAGCGAGTATTTGACCTGGCCCCACAGATGGTAACTGGTCAATATCACCCACCAACAACAGTAGAGCGCCAGCTAGTACTGCTTTAATTAAGGAGTAAGCCAGAAACAAATCAAGCATCGAAGCTTCATCAGCGATAATTGCCGTGTGGGGTAAAGGATTTTCGCTATCGCGCTTGAAACCCCTTGAGCGGGGGTCAAATTCTAACAAGCGATGAATAGTTTTAGCTTCCAGCCCAGTCATTTCACCCAAACGTTGAGCAGCGCGTCCAGTGGGTGCAGCTAGGGCTATGGATTTACCCATTGCTTTCCACAGGCTGACAATCGTGTGAGTTGTAAAGGTCTTTCCAACGCCAGGGCCACCAGTGAGGATCATGATTTTGGAATAGGCTGCTGTTTCTACAGCTTGGCGTTGCTGTTCTGAAAGCTGAATTTTACGGTTGGCTGTAAAGCGGTCAATCCAATCACGCACACGCTCAATGTCAGTGCCAACAGGTTTTTCCAAGCGTTGGCGTATCAGTTGAGCTAAATTCTGTTCCGTATGAAAGTAAGTCGGCTTGTAGCAAAGTAGTGTTTTTTCTTCATCCCACTCTCTAATCAGGTCGTCTGTTAAAGCCATATCTTTAATAATGATCGCGACCGCTTCTTCTGTGGGCTGATGAGATTCGGTTGTCAGCAGTTTGATTACCGACTCAATCAGTTCGCTTTGTGGCAGGTAACAATGACCATCTTCGGCAGCTTCACTTAGGCAATGGATAATCCCCGCACGGTAACGAAATTCTGAGTCAGGGGCAATTCCGATATTTCTTGCAATCTTGTCAGCAGTCAGAAAGCCAATACCGTAGATGTCGGCTGCTAACTGGTAGGGGTTTTTGGTAACAGTGGCAATTGCTTCATCCTTATATTGCTTGTAAATCTTCACAGCATAAGTGGTAGAAACGCCATGCCCCTGGAGAAATACCATCACTTCTTTGATCGCTTTTTGAGTTGACCAAGCGTTTTTGATGAGAGTGATCCGCTTTTTGGCAATACCCTGGACTTCAATCAGTCGTTCAATCTGGTTTTCGATAATATCGAGGGTTTCAAGTCCAAAGTGAGCTACGATGCGTTTGGCTGTTACTGGGCCAACACCTTTTATAAGTCCACTACCTAAATATTTCTCAATTCCGGTGAGAGTGGCTGGTTTGGTTTCCTGGTAATTGATGACTTGGAACTGTGGCCCAAACTGAGGATGGTCACGCCAAAAACCCGTAAGTTGTAGAGTTTGACCGGGTTGAATATTAGCAAAGCTACCGACAATTGTTGTGAGTTCGTTGCTTCGGGGGCGCGTCAGCCTTGCCACAGTGTAGCCTGACTCAGCAGAGTAAAAAGTTAGGCGTTCTACGACTCCGGTGATTGTTTCGTGTTGAGGAAAGGCACTTACTTGTTGAGGGGAAAGATTAGGGGGAGTGGACATTGCCTGTTAGAAGAGGCCGCACATTATTATAATACTGGAAGTCAGTTAATTATAGTACATAAATACTATATGGCACACCCAGCATTAGTGTCATCTAAAACTCACCCTAATTTCCCTTCATCACTCTTATATGTCATAGTTCTAGGCTTCCTTTTCTTAAGTGGAACTACTGATTTTTTGGGTGCTGGAGGAGGGCGGTAGCTTTCGCAGTAAAGCGATGCTGGTTATACCTATTATCAACGAGGTGAGCAAAAACGTTTAGAACAAAGTATATGACACCTTGACTTGGTAACTCACTTTGTCCGGGATAACTATATTAAAAATTACAAAAACTGCTTACTACATCAGGGTTTTAATCTCATCGAGCTTTTCCTGAAGGACTTGGCGTAGTTTAATAAGTCGTGTCTGTTCCAATATTTTTAAATTTATTGACTGGATATCCTTAATAGTTTTGTTCATCTGTTTGTTCTGCTTGGCTTCAGAATTAGAAGCACTATACTGCTCTAGGGTTTGCTTAACTAGTGTTTTAGTTTGGCTCAATGATAGTTTTTCTTCGATGACTCGATGAGTTACCTGAGTACGAATCATCAGAGCTTTAGATTCATCAATCTTCATCTGTTCAGAGGATAACTTATTGAGTTCTCTTACTTTGCTGGTTTCTAACCCTTCAGAGCGAATGACATTTTTTAGGTCTTCTGTCACTTTAAGAAGAGGAAAGATATTGTTATTAATCGATACCGGATTGAGTTGTAGTCCTAACAAAACTGAGACAATCTCATGTTCCTCATGTTCCTTGAAATCAGATGTTTCTAGCCATTCTTGTTGTGTCATCAAATCAGAATCTTTAATCAGTGCGAGATATTGAAGCTTCTTGCTACGGACTAGTCGGTTAATAAAAGCATTCAAAAACTTTGGAATCTCGTCTTCTCTTCCGCTCAGATCGGGATATTTATAAATAATTAATCGAATAAGAGCAGTTGCTAAGTCAAGGTCATGAAGTTTTTGTGAGTGAATACTACTTACCAGTTGACCCTCAAAAACTACGACTTCATCTGAAGTTTCTTCTTTAGGTAGAAAGACAGCTTTCAGTTTTGTCATTCCAGCAAGTGGAGCTGACCTCCATCTGAGTTCTCCATCAAATATTTTGTAGCGTCCATCAATTTGTGGAATAAGCACTATTGGGTTTTGCTGACCTTGCCGACGCAGACTCTCTGCTCGTTCTTGGATTACTAATTGAGGAAACGTTTGTCTCGGTTGAGCCAGATCGGGATCTATAAGATTTACTGCAATTTCATGTATCCCTCCTTGAGTAGCCAGTTGATTAGTGAGTTGCTCAATTTGTTGCTCTAATGTAATTTTTTCTTCTGAACTAAATACATTTGTTCGCAGCTGTATAATTTCTACTTCGAGTTTCTCTATCTGACTTTTAAGTTGGTGAATTTGCTGAGACTGACCTGCTTGGCCAAACAGTTGACTAATTTCTACAGGTTTTTTACTTGGCATTACAGTTCCTCTGTCATCAATTTAATTAAGCTAGTCACAATAGGTTTAAAGTCTTCACTAGCATCATAACCAGGTCGATATAAATTTAAGGGTAATCCAGAACCACTAGCTTTAAGGTAGTAATTAGATTCTCGAATGTAGGGAAAGCATCGGATTCCCATCTGTTTAATTAGAAAGGGAAGAGTTCTCTCAGGCTCAATATCAGTTCTGAGGTTGCCCTTTTTGTCTAAACCTAAAATATCTCGATGTGCCCCAACGCCATATAAATCTACTCGTGTAGGTACAAACCCTAATATTTCAGGTTGAGGTTTCAATCTCAAATCGTCTACTTTACTATAGAACCAATCTAAAAAACCTGCGAAAGCTCCTGTATCTTTATATTCTGGTTTGATAGGAACAAGCACATGTGTAGAAGCTGCTAGTGCAATCAAACCCATAGGCTCTAAGGAAGCAGGAGTATCAAAGATAATCAAATCGCTATTTAAGGGAAAATCTTCTAATCTATCTTTCAGTGTGTAGTGACGGCGATTATAGTTATATATTTCTGCAATGCTTTCTTCGAGAAATTTTCCTCCTTGAATAGCCGTAACCGTGGAAAGATGTTCTGTCCAAAGTGGAACAAGTGGGTAGTCACCTGTAAATGTTTTTTTGAAGACAGCAGCTAGAGACTGCTCCATTGATGCTGGTGCAAGCCTTGCAAAAATACATAGTGAGCCGTTTTGATCGAGTTCTATTAGGGTAACTTTGTAACCTTTGGCACCTACAGCATATGCTAAATGGGTTGCTACCGTGGTTTTACCTGACCCGCCTGCATTACTAGCAATTGTTAGCCGGATCTGCTTTTTAACTGTTTTCTTTTTCATTACAATGTCTTTTAAAACTCACATCTTTCTTAGTTTTATTTATTACCAACAACTGAGTTAATTCAAAAAAATCGTGATTTCATAAAAAGGTTGTTTTACATAACAAGGCTCCTCAAATCTTTGATAGTGGCAACTTGATACATAATATACGGATCGTTTATGAAACTAACATTAGTTTCATAACCTTGTATATGACTAAGGTTAATTTCTTCTGCTCTAAGATTCGCTAATTACTACTGTTCTAGCACCTACCAGTAGCCCATCAATAACATCTTTGAAGTGTAACTGTGGGAAGATATCAAAAAAAAAGGAACATAGCATTGGACTAGCCAATTATAAAGGTTAAACTTTTCCACTCCCATTTGTAGATCAGTTGCCCCTTCTTGATTCAAATCCAGCAGTTATAGGTTATTCCAGCAATATTTTTTAGCTACTCCAACTTTCCCTTCTTTACACACTGCACCCCTGCGAATGTCTCGAATGATGCAGGTTTAATTGAGATATTAACTCTCAACATCGCTTATTTCCAGTCGAAACCCGTCGCTATCCCCAAAATCACGATCATGCTAGACCACGCTTATCACCTTGAACATCTTACAGAGGCATTAAAGTATAAATCAAACAGCCAACCATCTAAATTAATTTCTGCTGTGTTGATAAAAAAGATTTCAAAAATTCCTCATGGGGGCTATATAGGGGCTATATATACCCCAGCAATAGTTCAAGACTTTGGTGAGATTTTGACCCCTATATAGGGTACATATAGGCGCTAAATGGGGTACATTTGACTAATTAACATTTTGTACCCCATTTAGCCCCCAAGGGGTTATGATAAGCTCTTGAGATTAGGAAAAAAGGGGAGGTTATTTTATTCTTCTTTCTCTTGCTCTTGCAGATCGCTTGAACAGATAATTTTCAAAAATTAAAGTGTATTACTTGGAGCAGATGTCAAACATTCACACCTTACAAAAAATTTTTCCTGCGGGTTTCGATAACGGTTACGGAAGCCTAAAACTTTTAGTCGAAGGATTTGAAGTAGTTCGTGTCCCCAGCTATATAACTAATGCCGAGATGGAAGATGTGCCAGGACGTGTAGTTTTTAACGGCATTGCTTACACCGTTGGAGAGTCAGCTTACCGTACAGGAAATTATTTTGACCGCAACACAGACAATAATGAAAACAAAGTCAATAATGCATTATTGACTTTATTGGGTGCATTAGCACATCTGCCACACCGTAAGGCTTGGCACTTAAAATTAGTCGTCAGTTTACATGATGTTGGTCTGGCATCAGAACTACAAAAAGTACTAAATGGAGAATATCAGCCAATACTTGCTGGCAAACAATCAGACGTGAAAGTAGAAGTGCTGAAAGTTGTACTAGAGGGAATGGGTGCATTATTTGGGCATCCACTACCCAAAAAATTAACCATTTTAGACTTTGGCAATGGAACAACCCTGTATTCTCGTTACAACCGGGGTCAACGAGAAGTTCANCACCGCCTACCCCATCGGTGTAGAAGTTCTCATCGATGATATCTCCCAAAAAATGAAACATCTAAATGGAGGAAAAATTGGGGATGCTTCCAAGATCCGATTTTGTCTGGAAATGGGGCATACCAGGTACAGCCGTGACATCGATATCAAAGATATATACAGTGCTTCTTTAAAAGATTGGTATGAAAAATACTTGAAGAAAGTGGTGAATCTGACACTGGATGCCAAGCACCAAGGGGATGAAATCTGGGCAATAGGTGGAGGCTGCCTCTTACCAGGATTTAAGAAGCTGTTGGAGAAAAACGGCTTCAAAATCCTGGACAATCCGGTAGAAGCCAATGTCTTTGGGCTTTTAGAAATGGCAAAAACTATTACCAGCAAGAATCCAACAACTACATCTCTTAAGTGATCACAATGACAGATAAACAAGACTTAGCACCGGAAAAGGTTCGGATCAAAGATAGCTACCGGGAGCGGATATTTGCAGAATCACAGCAATTAGGTAAAAGTTACCTGGAGACGCTTTACTTTATCATTGATTGCTATTTTGCTTTCAGAAAGGGTGCATTTCCGACACAACAAGTAGCTTTCACGCCAATTAATACTGAAGATAACAAACTCACCTCTTGGAGTTCAACTCAAATTACAGAGGAGGAAGAAGAGGATTCTGATGGAGAAACATTCAGCCTTGACTTTGATTTATAATCTTTGTGGCAGGGTAATTCCAGTATCTTTCTCTCTACCAGAACTGCAAGAACTGCTCAAAAGCCTCTTCGCTCAAAGCTTGAGTCTATAATTCCAGGTTTACTGATTTTTTGAGATAAACCCTTGCAAGAATATGCCAGTTAATTTAATTATTTTAGTTGCGGCAGTGATTGTCGCTTTGTTAATTTTCAGGGCATTACTAGATTTATTAAAGACATTCCTCAGTACAGCAATCGCAATTGTTGTCATCGTGATTATCTTGAAGGTTTTAGGATTTAGTCCACAAGACTTGATGCACGAAATTGTTAACTTACCTCAAATTATCAACCATTTGCTCAGTGGGAAGAAGTATTGAAGAAGGCAGAAGGCAGTTCTTGTACAGAACTGGCTACCTGCTTTGAGTTTGACCAGGGTACTTGAGCGGATGGCTTGATAATCTAGCTATGATTGAATCAGGGAGCAATGCGAAAATGTGAGATCGGATTTTATATCTCAATTACCAGGGCTTATTCCCAATAAACCGAGGTCCAAGTTCCTTGTTTTTGCCTTTTCTAAGTAGCGATCGCTAAAAATTTAGGTAATTTATGTTACCTATCTTTTGTACCTCACAAAATCGCATTGCTCCCTTNGAATCAAGAGTACTGAGTAGACAAATTCACCCCTTCACCTAATGTGTAACTCAAAATCAATCAACCGATAGTTCAACACATTAACTGCCTGTTGTTCTAGCTGAGTCGATAGAGTCTCAGCAATATCAATCATCTGATTTATTTCAGCAAGCCATGCTAAATTTGTGCTAAACACTTCTCGATAAAACTGGATACACCCTCGCAAATGAGAAATGAACGAATGAGTTAATCTAGTTTGATAATGACTTAAGGCAGATATATCAGGAATGCGCTCGCTCAAAATTGCATCAATTACCGCCCCTGCCAATATTGCACTGCGTAACGCAAAAGGCGTACCTTCCCCACTTACAGGATCAATCTTAATCGCAGGTTCGCCTACCATCAGCCAACCCGAACCGCAGAGAGTCCATTGCAAGTGGGGGGCAGAAGAAAAACAATTTACCTTTTGCAAATCGTTGACAAATGCGCTGATTGTGGTGCTTTCATACAAACATTCCAACAACGCCCGTCGAGGATTAGCTGGAGTTATGGGCAAACATGCCTGAAGCATAGCGCCAGAGCCATCGACTGGAGCATAAAACAACCAACCGTCAGCCAGGGACTCTATATAACAGGTAGATGCAGGTTTGGCCATGTCTTGTACCTCAGCGGTGACTATAACTCGTTGACCACCAACCAAAGATTTAGAACTTTCCGGCAAAGCGATCGCCCTTTGTTTGTGTCTGGTATACACTGTCCAAGCATAGTTTTGCGATATTTGTTGAGCAGTCAATTGACTAACATCAATCATACGCGTGTGCTGCATGACCTTGGAGTTTCGCAGTAATTCTAATAAAGAGTGTGATCGAATCGCCAATGCAGGTTGTTCTACCTGCACTGGCTGTCTGCCCCAACGCACCAAACGATGAGTCAGACGTTGACTGTAAATACTCAGATTCACATCCGGGAAAAGCTGGGCGAGCAATGTTTCGCTAACATCGTTGAGTACTAATGATGGCCCGTAAAAGTGAGATTTTGCTGGGTCACATAGCAAATCGCAATGATAACCCAGCTTGGCTAAGGCTGCAACCACAGCATAAGCACTTGATTGCTCAAGTAAACTGAGCGGTCTGTAATTAGCACGGCAAATTTCAATTTCCCATTTGGATCTCGTTCTACATGACTATTGTTATTGTTCCAAGAGGTATCTAATTGAGCTTTAGCAGCGTTGAGACTATCACCTGTTGCTGGCGGTTTCGGCCCGATCGCTACGGCAGTTTTTCCCGGAAACAGCGCATTAACTTTGCGCCAGATATATAGGCCGCCTAAGTCTTTAATATTAGTAGTAGTATCAGTATCAACGAACTCAATGGCAGGGGGATTTACTGCATCCTCATCAGCAGCAGTTTTCCCCTTGAGAATCCACAAAAACAACTCATCTTGGAGATCGCTTTCTTTCAATCCTAAGTTAATCCATTGGGCGGCGCGATCGCTGGGAGTTAATTCAACAAGTCGAGCGCCATCACTGCGATAGACTTCAAAATACAAACCGGGGAAGAAGTACTTATGTAGATTCCGGGCATCCATTTCTAACCCCGGATAGCAATTGTCTACAGCATCTTCTGGGCGGGTATTGCTTGGGTTCCCCGGAACAATGTAAGCGGCTCGTGCAGTCAGGTTACGCGGAAAAATCTTCCATTCTTTTGGATCTTGGGGTGAGAATTCATTGGGTCGCCACGGGTTATTGTTTTTGGTGATTTTCATATTTTTCCAGTTAAATTTGTAATTCCGTTTGCAAAGTAGGTTTCGGGAGTCACAAAATACTCAGGAGTGTAAGTAGACAATTCGGCATAAGCTCCCGGATTTACCTGCCTTACTTCATCTTTAGGACTAAAACGCCATCTCAAGAGCAGCTTTTGTTACAGCAATTGCTTGTTTACTGACCTCACGCCAGTTCGTTTCTTCGTTGTAGGATGCCATGACTAATTCCGACCCAACCCATACCCGACAGAATAAGACGCTTTCATCTGTCGTCCCTGGAGTAGGCTGTAGTGTAATCGGAGAATATAGTTGTTCTGGAGTAAGAGTTGCGATCGCGGTTAACAAGCTTTTAGAAAAATGCGTATCGTAACCTGATTCTAAAATATATGTCCGGTCTGCTTGAACAGTTATTAGTAACTTGCAGGTTTCTTTTTTGCGGCGTTCTGTATTCTCAAACCGCAGTTCTTTAAGATATCCAGTTAAGGCAGTTTGAGGGACATCACTCGGTTCACCATTTAGTGTGTACCACAGACCTCCGTGCTGACGATTGCAGTAGATTTTGCTACTGCCAGCTTCCGAGTGCAATCCCAGCTTTGGCTTATTGATTGAAGCGACCAACTGCTTGAGTAACTCTTCTTGACGCATCAAAGCAGCAAGTAGTTCGGCATTTTCTTGAGGGTTCATTTGTTTGTTCCAAAAGCATTTTCACTTTCGTATTGGCGCAGCCGTTTAATTGTGATATATGAAGCGTAAAGCCAATAAAACAGCGCTCTTGATTTCACAAAAGCGCTTTTTATTACTAATTATTTACCCTGTACAGATTATTGATGTGAATTAAATCTTGCCAGCAAATCTTCACGAGATAATTCAAGACAAAGGGGAGTAAATTCTTCTGGTGTTAACTGCAACAAACTATCGACTACTTTTGAAAGTTCTTCATCTACAGAACCAAACCGGAATCTTAACAAGTTTTCTACAACTTGACGTTGCCCTTGATGTACTCCCTCAAGTTTAGTAGTTTCTTCCCATTGTTCGTAAGCTTGCGACAAATTCATAATTAATTCCTGCTCATCTTCTGTTAAAGTTTCTTGCTGTTGAACTATAATGACCCGCAAATTAGTAATCAGTTTGAGAGTATTTTGTCTTAATTGGTTGCTTTCGGGTAATGCCAGCAATTCATCAATGGCAGTACGTTGCGTTTCGCCTCTACCCAAAATCCTTAGCCATAATGTTTCTTCTGTTACTGGTAGCTCGTTAACCGCTACTATTGCTGCCCTAAAACATTTCTGGAAAAAGTAAACTCCCCTGCTCCACTTTTCTAAATCTAGTTTAACCTCTAAATCCTCCAACAGAGAGGCTGAAGCGCTAGGCGATATAATCCACAAACGAGCTAAACTATCTTCTGGTAAGCTGGTTTTCTCTCGCTTGGCTTTGCGTTGTGAGTCTGCAATCACGGTGAACAGTTTTAGAAAACAGTTGCGTACCTCTGACCTAGTGGGTTGATTGCGAAATGGTTCCAAGAGTGCCGTATTTAGTACAGCGATTCTACCTAATAATCCAAGATTTTGAGCTTGGGCAGTTGGTGTGCTTGTAAACAAAACGTCAACAAATCTGGCTTCATCAGTGACTTGTTTGTTAACTTCTACTCTACCTAAAGGAGACAACAACTCCTCTAATAATTCCTTAGAAAACTGATCGTAAGGCTTGCTAGTCATGTTTTAAAGACGAACTGTATTTTATTTTACAAGGATTGCTTATGGTTGCATGGTGGGTATTAAAACCCACCATTTCACTTACGCTGCCACCAACTCCCGACGAACTTGCGGCAGTTCAATCGGAGCAGCTGCCTTGGACAGTCCTTCTACAGCCTCCCTGACACTCCAATACCGTACTCCATCGCCACAGCGCCAATAGTAAGTCTTGGGGTCGTTTTCCCAGACTTCATTAGGGTTTCGGACTTTGAAGACTATTCCCAAAAACTCTCCATCTAGATATACGTTTTCAGCCGTCTGAAGGTCAGTGCGTCCCACATAAGTCAGTCGGTAGTCGTCCACTGGCGTACACAAGTCTTCTGCACGAGTACCCCGATAAGAGCAGTTACCGCACCCATGACCACCACAATCTGGACAGATGGCAGCAGGCATATTCCATTTGAGTGGTGTGAAGTCCCATTTAGCAAGTGGTATTAATATTTGAGGCTTCTGCGAAGTGTAGCAGCCAGCAAATCCTACTAATTTATCTGAGTAGGCTTTGATCCTCAACGATAACCAATCACAATCACCCAATAGACCGATTGTGTTAGCAGCTTCTTTTAACTCGTCATCTAATTTTTGATTGCGCTGTAATGGAGTAGAAAGGTTCTCTTTAACTTCTGCTACAGCACGTTTGAAAGGCTCTTTGTGGTATCTAGCATAGCCGTGGGTCATCTTTATCCAAACGATATCATCTTCGTTTATCCAAATAGTTACCACATCTTCTGGCTTGCATTCGTGGCTGTAGTCTGACTCGTTAACGATGGTTGCAATGATTTGGCGATCCTGTGTGGTTAACGGATCTTTTGTTGGCGCAGGGGCTGAAAGTTGTGTCATCATTAGAAAATACCTCTTAAATGGGTAAAAAGGCGATCGCACAGTTTGTCCGACGGAGCGATCGCCCTATTTTTATTGGTCAGTTTGTTGTGCTGAAAGCACAACACTCTCACTCTAGAATTGGCGTAGCCTTATATTTTCTTGCTCCTAGTCAGTGACTGAAGCTTGCTACAGCAGCATATCTCTTGATCGGGCGGTAGTCGGCAACGAGCTTCAGAGCGACTATCGTACTGCTGTGACAACTTTTTATTTGGAACCCACTCCACCGTTACCTCACTTCAGCAGCCTTGACTATTCGCTGCATCCGCTACCTGGGGGCTTTGTTTTTTGTTCACTTTTTTCAAGGTTCAGTGTTGAGCGCCGCTTTATTTAGCTGGGAGGCTGGTGCTTGGTTACTCTATGACTACTACTTTACTATTTCCACACATAAATGTCAAGTACCACTAGTAACTATTGAGAAATGATTTTAGGGGAACCGAACAGTTCTTGTACATCTTTTCCCAGGATTTGGCAGATATGCCTAAGTAACTGAAAAGAAACGTTTTTAGGAGCTCTAGGCATTGCTGGGTGTTCTAAAAGTTGTATGTATTGGTGAGAAACTTGATAATCAAACCTTAGCCGGACTTCTTCAGCAAGAGAGCGTCTAGAAAGCTTTCCACGCATATCCTTAAGCTTTTCTCCAAAAGTGGGGTTCCACGCAACAGTTGTTATTAAATCTAATTCCAGCATAATAAATTCTTTATGTGTCCCACTTGACGCATCCATAATATAACTGATATAGTCGTGCTAGTAAAGAGTAAATTACTCGATACTAAAGCGATCGCTTGCCCATGTGCAATGCGATGATTTCAGTTTGCGCCAATTGAAGGAATACAACTAGAGAAAAGGGATCTCCTACAGCAAACGCTTGCGCTCTTGACCAATGCCAGAGCAATCGCATACGCTTGTACACGATTGCTGATCGGGGCAATGCCTTTATATGAGCGTCTTGATTCTGGAAAGATTGTATGTAACTTTTTGCATTATTTATAGCTAGCAAGTTGATAGCCTAAAGTTTGTAATGCAAGCTTCAAGATTATTCGTTTTTTGCGTAAAGTACGAAAATTGAGGTGAATAGTATTATATAACGGTATCTACTATGGATAAACTGGGGACAACAATAAAAGTCTCCTATACAATTTACTTCTATCAAAAACTGCTCTAGCTTACGTCTAGGGCAGTTTTTTATTGCGCGGTAGAAGCCAGATTCAGAACTGCACCTAATGGTGAACCGTCAGAGGTATTTGGTTCATCTTGGCTAGAGTGCCAGTCCAGTAGAAAATATTGACAAATTAACTAGACTATGAATTAGATAAAAGTGACAATTTTTCTGG
>NZ_NOLI01000094.1:0-31458 GCF_002245975.1 Nostoc sp. 'Peltigera membranacea cyanobiont' 213
GTTTTCTGTTCAGCTTCCGTTAACCCATCAACAAAAGAAATTTATCGCCAGAATGATGTTCATTGGTACCACTAGCATCTAAGCTAGTACGGGTGAACTATATGCAGCATAGAATGTCTGACTTAATTCTGTTTTGGCATCGGCGCGATTTACGCATTTCTGACAATACGGGACTGGCTGCGGCAAAACAGCAGAGTCCGAAGGTGGTGGGCGTGTTTTGCCTCGATCCGCACATTCTGGAACGGGATGATGTTGCTCCGGTGAGAGTAACTTATATGATTGGCTGTTTGCAGAAACTCCAAGAGCGATATGCTGAAGTTGGTAGCCAGTTATTAATACTCCACGCTAATCCCGTACAAGCAATACCAGCTTTAGCAGAGGCATTAAATGCCAAAGCTGTTTTTTGGAATTGGGATGTAGAACCTTATTCTCAAGAACGCGATCGCAATATTATAAATTCCCTCAAAGAAAAAGGCATTGAGTTCCTTAAGCAAAACTGGGATCAAATCCTCAACTCTCCAGATGAGATCCGCACCGGTGGTAATAGTCCTTACACTGTTTACACACCCTTCTGGAAAAATTGGATTACCAAACCGAAAGCGAACCCAGTTGAAACACTACAAAATGTTGAGGGGTTAACGGAAGCTGAACAGAAAACTGCAAAACTTGCAGGAGCGATCGCATTACCTTCAGCAAAAGATTTAGGGTTTATTTGGGATGAACCATTAATTATTGCACCGGGAGAAGCAGCGGCGCAAGAACGATTAGAAGTATTTACTTATAAAGCTATTGTTGAATACCAAGAACAACGAAATTTCCCCGCAGTTGACGGCACATCGCAACTGAGTGCAGCTTTAAAATTTGGCGTAATTGGCATTCGCACCGTTTGGCAAGCCACTATAGAAGCGCTAGGAAATAGTCGTAGTGAAGAAACAGCAGTTAATATTCGCACGTGGCAACAAGAATTAGCTTGGCGGGAATTTTATCAACACGCAATGTATAACTTCCCGGAATTAGCTGATGGTGCTTTTCGCGACACCTTTAAGAACTTTCCTTGGGAAACTAATGAAGAACATTTCCAAGCTTGGTGTGAAGGAAGAACTGGCTACCCCATTGTAGATGCAGCAATGCGCCAGTTAAACGAAAGCGGCTGGATGCACAACCGTTGTCGAATGATTGTTGCTAGTTTTCTCACCAAAGACTTACTAATTAATCCCCAATTGGGAGAAAAATACTTTATGCAGAAGTTGATTGACGGGGATTTATCTGCTAATAATGGCGGTTGGCAATGGAGTGCTTCTAGCGGCATGGACCCTAAACCTGTGCGGATTTTCAATCCAGCTAGTCAAACACAAAAATTCGATCCAGAGGGAGAATATATTCGGCAATGGGTGTCAGAATTGCGGTCTGTAGATACAGAATATTTAGTTACTGGGAAAATTCCACCTTTAGAACGTCATGCTGTTGGTTATCCCGACCCAATCGTGGATCATAAAGTACAGCAACAGCAGTTTAAACAGCGTTATCAACAGCAAAAAAACATTAGTAGTGGTGAGTAAAATTGTTAGTTTTTTAATAGATATTACCGAAAATGAAGTAAGCACAATTCATGAATTGTGCTTAACAAGAATTTTAGGCAACGCATAATTAATTTATGGAAATGTCTAATGTTTAGTTAAGGCTGATATGGTATCATAATATTAATCTTGCTACGTCCAATCTTAGCTTGCTGCTCTTTCACTACAAATGGATTTCAAAAGTTTTTCTGAGCTACGTGAGTTTATTCGCCGCTACAACTCAACATCCATTCTAGAGATTGGAGCTAAGAAATGCTGGCAAAAGTGGGAACCGAAAAAATACTCAGATCCTTTAGATTGGTTGCATAGTAATACTGAACGCAATTATGCTGTCCGACTCATGTTACTAGCTAGTGCAGGTAATCCTCATCGGCATGGGGATATTAGTGTTGAGACGTTTGACAGCTTAATTAATGCTTACCATAGTTGGGAACATCATACCATTTCAGACAAACGTATTCTTGATAAAGAAGCAGAAGCCCTATTAAGTTCTATCCAAAAATGGGAAATTGATCATGAGAAAATAGCACGTAATTGGTCGTTAAAATTGAGTAATATTTTTGATTTAGAAGTAATTCGCACTCATGTAGCTGGTTTATTCTTACAAAGGCTAGTAGCTTTTCAGAATGCAGGTTTAGGATACCCAGTTGCTCGCATACATCGAACGATAAAATTTATTGAGCTACTGGATAAACATTCCGATAAAAAATTCTTAGATGATTTTTTAGAACGCACAAAACTAAGTCCAATAAATTACTTTAAACAAATTATAGGTTGCTTAATAGTGTTTGGCAATTTTTATAATGGAAAAGGATTTTGGGATTTTTCTCAATTTCTCGATATAGATGATGAAGTTCAAAAACAAGGTATTAACCCAGAAAATATAAAAATATTTGTTAAGCAAAATAGTGAGCTTTTCTCCTCGGAAGCTGATAATTCATTTCGTAATAGAATCAATAAAACACTTAATAGTGTTCCTGATTATTATCAACCTCTATTTTACAATTATTTTCTAGAAGTTCCTTTTATTAAATTGAATAGTGAAAGATTCTGTTTGCCAGATCCTTTCTCTTTTTCTGAATCTTGTTGGAATCAGATTAGAGGTCTTGTTTTCGAGGATAGTACTAGGAAAAGGTTAGAAGGATTATTAAGTCGCTCATTCGAGGATTATCTTGAAAATACACTTCTTCCTTTTATTATTCCTAATTCTTTTCAGAGAATTACCGAAGTCAAAAATTCTACCTCTAGCAAAGATAAGCGTGCTGATTTTCTCATTGAAACTTTAAATTCATATATCGTATTAGAATGCAAAAGTAGTATTATGTCTGCCGATACAAGCGCCTATTTTCATGCTGATAAACTTGCTGATGTTTGGTGCCGAATTCATTCTGCATTTGAGCAAATTGGCAACACAGTAAAAGTTTTAAATCTTCACGATAAGCCAGTGATCCCTCTTATTTTGACTTTTTATGACAGTATTGCTGCATCTACAGTATTTGAAGAGATGGCAAAGCAAACTGACTATTGCTCTCGTATGGGATTGAATATACCGCCCATTGTGTATTCTCTACATGAATTTGAATATTGGATTTCCGATAGAAGTCTTAATAATTGGGCAGAATCAATTCTTTCAAAGCATAATGCTTCTTCTCCTATACAACGTGATAATAAAGGACATAATTATGGTCACTTGAATAATATTTCAATTCTTTAAAATTTATCTAAAACAACCCAGATGAGTTAATATTTTACCTCATTTCACAATTCAGCTTGCTGGAGTTCAACGAGTTACAACGCTAACATAATATTACGTTTTGACAGGTAAACGAGAAATTGTCCATAAGATGAGCAGAAAGATTAAGTAAATTGCGCCAACCAGTCCAAACTCAATCAAAGGAATATAGGTTACTTCATAAATTCTGCCCAAGCCGCGTTCAGTCAGTCCATAAACGGCGAGTACACTCATTAAAAAGGCTCCGTAGATAGTACGTTTAGTCCAGATACCCACAGGTAAACCGTGGAGTTGAGTCAGCACGAGAATGCCAAGAAAACCAAAGAGAAATGTTGGCCACTTGCTTTGTCCCAGCATCAACGACACAATCACACTATGTAAAACCACCGTAATTTCCAAAGAGAACGTCCACCAACGGTTTGTATGAGCGCGGTTAAAGATCAACGACGATTGCAGCAGAAGCAAGAACATATAGAGAAAACCAATTAAGTGCCCCACAGTCGCTTCCATTGGATGATACCAGAAGGTGTAGATGGCGGCGAAGGAGAAAAAGTAGCCGTGGTACAGCTTGATAATTTGCAAAAACTGTTGATGGAATGGCACAGAATTGCCAAAAAACAAACCGCGTCGAGGCGTTTCTAAAATCAGTACGAACACCAGTAGGAGGACAACTGCACCTTGAGATGCCCAAATTGAAGTATCTTGAGCTAAAGCATCGTACCAAATATAGGTCTGGAGAAAGTGTAAAGCGATGAATGCACCGTTAATGGCAAGCATGAGGTAATTAATCGGGTGCAATGCTGATTTGTATTTCAACTGCGATCGCTGCGCCCACAAGATACACGCCCAGATGCTAAACTGATGTCCAAGGTACATACCCCAAGCCGTCGCTCGACTCCAAAAAGTCGGTTGGGGAAGCTTCCAATAGTACCAGTTTAATCCTTGGTCAGGAAGTTTGATGATACTTGCAGGAATGCTCCCACCAATCCAAATTGCATAGGTGAGGAGGATGCTTATAAAAATGCCTAAAAATAATACTCGGCGACCTGTCATATTAATTCGTAATTCGTAATTCGTAATTCGTAATTCTTAATTCTTAATTAAGACCTTGTACGTCACGGCGGAAATAAGCCACCCATTTAAAATCGCTAGACATCCTACAAAATCAGCGTTCTTTCTTTTTACTTTTGCCTTGTTGTACTAGATTGTCAGGCGATACGCTCTGTCTTGACTTCATATACATTTTTAGTCACTCGAAAACTAAGAGTCAAAGCGACTAGCATTACTAAAGCTCCACTTAAAAAAGGAGCATAAATCCCAAATTTCATAAAACTAACTCCTGCCCATGTTGGCCCACAGATGCGTGCTAAGGCAGAGCAAGAACTGGCAATTCCTAATATTTGCCCTTGCTCTTCTGGGGCTGTCATCTGGGAAATTAGACTATTCAATATTGGTTGGCTAATACTAATTCCTAATGCCACAAGTGTAGTAGCGACCAACAACAAAATTAAGCTTTGTGAAAATCCAATTAGTAGTAATCCTAAACCTAACCCTAATATTCCCAAGATAAGTAACTTGATTTCGCCAAAATGTTTCTTGAGGAATCCGATTAGTCCTCCTTGAATTATTGTGCTGACAATCCCCATGAAAGCAAAAAGATAACTAGTTTGTTGAGGGCCCCAGTTTAATTGCTGCTTAGACCATAAAGCCAATGTAGAGTCCATAGCTGCAACCGCAAAGGTTACTAAAAAGTAAATGCCTACAAGCACACAAAACTGTGGACGCTGTGACAGTTGTAGTAAGTTCAGCCGTCGCTGACGGTGGCGATGAACTTGGATTTTGGCTTTAGTTTCAGAATTTAGAGATTCTGGAAGTAATATCAAAGCACAAAGCAACGCTAATAAAGAAAATCCACCTGCGAACAAGGATGGTAGATGAAAGTTAGCGTTGTTTGGATCTGACCCAATCAGCAGACCTCCAATCGCTGGGCCGAGAATGAAGCCAAGACCAAAAGCTGCTCCGATTATGCCCATACCACGCGCCCGATTAACTGGTGTGGTAATATCTGCAATGTACGCCTGAGCGGTACTAATATTTCCTGCCATCATCCCCGCAAGACTACGAGCCAGAAACAACATCCATAATGAATTGGCAAAGCTTAAGCCTGCGTATGCAATTACAGAACCAAATAGAGTCAGTAATAAAATTGGACGACGACCGTAGCGATCGCTAAATCTGCCCCATAATGGTGCAAATAAGAACTGCATTAAAGAATAAATCGCTACAAGCAGAGTGGCTTCATTCGGGTTTGCGCCGAATTGTTCAGCATACAAAGGCAGTATCGGTAGAATAATTCCGAAGCCCAGCAAGTCTATAAATACAGTCAAAAATAAGACAAATATGGGTCTGCTATGATTTTTGCTCTCCATAGTGCAATTCCCTTTTATAAAAAATATGTGTAACTTGGATTGGTTATATGCACAGCATGGAATGCTCGATCGTAAAGATTCATTGAGTGCGATCGGCAATCAGTTCAAGCAAAATGCGTGAATTTGAGCGTGGTTGAGCGAAATAGCGTGAAACAAACCCATTATAAAAATTAAGCCAGTAATACTACTAATAAAAGCAACTACAATCTCGTGCTTCCGTATAGCTTTTTGTATCTTAGCTTCTATGATGTGTTCTAGTTCTTTGTATGACATTGACTTTAATTAGATTAAAGATAAAAATTGTGTGGAACATACTTCTGACAGAAGTCGGAGTATGTCTGAAACTTCAAACTTCTTCAATCATGAGTTATTTCGACACCGTGGTAGTGTCAAAATAATTCCTAATTGATAATGATGTTAGCGAATCTTGCAAACGTCATTATCAATTACAATCAGTGTTAGGTGATTTCCGGAAAATAAATTACCCGATAAAGCAATTGAGTAGCTCTGATTCCCTACTGGGAAAAGGACTCTTATAACTGACCCGGTAATTTATTATTCAGAAATATCCTTGGTTCTGGACTCATCACCGATAGCGATGCAAGAAACCAAGTCCGCAACCCCTCCCTACGCGCATTGTCTTATATAGAGTGTTTTGCAGACCACCCAATCAGAGACTTTGGTGCGGGCTGCTGTACCCTCTTCAATTACTAATTTAGTAATTTTAGTAATTATTTGGCCAAGTGCGTTGACGTAGTTTCAAAACAGCACCTGAAACACCAAAAGCTAATATCGCCAAGGTGTAAGTCGATTCGGGAACTGCAAGAATGCTTACCTGATTGATGGCCAAGCCGAATTGGGGAGCAGAACTGCTAAAAACCAGCCGTGAGATGTTTGGAGTGTCGCTACGAATCCCCAAGAACACTGCCGAATTATCTAATGCTAAGGACGAAATATTTGGAACTGAAAAACTACCCAAAAGGTTATTGTTGCTATCAAAAGCGTTGAGAAAAGTTTCAACTTTTAATTTACTAGTGTCTATAGCTATTTGAGTCCCAGCGCCAAGAACAGGCTGGGCAAAACTAATGGTCAAAGGCTCACCGTTTCCCTGAGTACCAGGATCGGGAGTACCAGGAGGAAGAGGAATAAAACCTGTTGGATCTATACCTCCAAAGAGAATAAAATCGCCTGGAGCAAAGTTACTGCGAATTCCAGGGGAAGGTAAAGTTTGAAAGACAAACGGTGGAGTAACACGAGGATTATTCGTTGGAGCTATATTTATATCCAACCCTAAACCACCTTGGGATGTTACTGAAAAAGAGTTAGGTAAAAAGACAGAAAAATCAGGAGCAGAGGGATTGAATACTTTACCTAAACTTCCCCAATTAACTAGATCGGTTCCTCCTAAAACAGCGCGTTCAGTTACTAAGAATGTAGCTGCTTTAACTGGTAATGGAAGAATCGTTATTATAGCTGTAATTGCTGGTAAGTATTTAACAGAGAATTTAAATAGTTTATTTATCATAGAATACCACAAGGCTTGCTCTTGAATTGCTAAAAAAATAATATCATTAAAATGGAATAATTCAACACCCAGGATGAGGCAATATATTGCTCTCATTGAGAGAGCTAAACTAACTACTGTGTTTAATGGTTATGTTGCAAAAACTTTTTGATTGCTGGCTATTAAAAGTTGATACAATTAATATTTTTACCAATCTAACATCATTTTTGCCACACAACTTTAGCATGGGTACAGACACAATTACTTGTGTCTATACCATGCTGAATCTGTTGTTGATTGACTACTAGATAGTAATTCCACAACAAACTTGAAAAAGCTTTAACTTGTTATGGAGTTGTAACTCGCAGTAACTTTAGACCAACTGAATAGTTAGATCGGATGATAAATTTTGAATGGAAGCGAATTGATTTCCTAAGAAAGACAAGTCACCGTTCAATGAGTTGTAGGAGAAGTTACTAAGATTGTTAGTACCAAAGCCTGCTTTAGAAACTTGGATTACGTCGCTTTGACCAAAGTTGTAATCTGTAATGGTGTCAATACCATCATTAAAACTGTTGAAAACAAACTTATCTGCACCAGAGCCACCAGTGAGAATGTCAGCGCCTTGTCCACCTATGATGGTGTCATTACCGAAGCCACCGGAGATAGTGTCATTACCGAAGCCACCTTCTAATCGGTTATTTTGGCTATCACCAGTAATGCTGTCACCTGCATTTGTACCGATGAGATTATCAAAGTTGAGTACATTAAATGTTATTGTCCCCAAACTAGGAACGTTAAGGGCAGAGATAGTTTGTTCCTGTAAGTTAGCGCTGATAGATACACCAGCAACAGATTGTGAGGAATCTATGGTGTTATTGGCAACGCTAGCATCAGCAATAACTGTTTCTACTTTAAAAACTGTGTCTGTTCCGAAGCCACCAGCTTTAGTGATTTGTCCTACACCTGATAGGGTGATGGCTTTACCTAGCTTGCTGTAGTCTGCGGTATCTGTACCAACTCCACCATCAATGCTGTCGTTACCTTTACTGCCCTTGAAGGTATCATCGCCTGCACCACCTATCAAGGTGTCATTACCCAGTCCACCATCAATCAGGTCATTACCATCTCTACCATCAATCAGGTCATCACCAGCCAGACCAGTTAATTGGTTATTTTGTCCGTCACCCTTTATGCTGTCATTGTTAACAGTACCGATGACATTGGCAAAGTTGACTACATTAAATGTTAATGTTCCCAAACCAGGAACATTAAGAGCAGAGATAGTTTGGGCTTGTAGGTCAGCAATGGCAGGTACCCCAGACAAGGATTGAGACGCATCTATAGTGTTGTTAGCAACACTGGCATCAGCAATTACCTTATCTACTTTAAAGACTGTATCTGTTCCGAAACCGCCAGCTTTAATAATTGTCCCTACACCTGAGAGGGTAATTTTTTTGCCTAAGCTGCTGTAGTCTACGGTATCAAAGCCATCTCCACCATCAATGCTGTCGTTACCGCGACTGCCCCTAAATGTGTCATTGCCACCATTGCCTGTTAATTTATTATTTTGGCTATCGCCAGTAATGCTGTCACCTGCATTTGTGCCGATGACATCATCAAAGTTAACTACAGTAAATGGCAATGTCCCCAAACCAGGAACATTATTGGCTGTCAAAGTTTGGCTTTGTAGATTAACTGTGATAGATACACCGGCTAAAGATGCGGAAGCATCTATAGTGTTGTTGAGAACACTAGCATCGGCAATAATCTTTTCTACATTCAAGAGTTGGTCTTGTCCCAATCCACCAGCTTTGGTAACTGTCCCTACTCCTGAGAGGGTAATAGTTTGACCCAGTTTGCCGTAGTCTGCGGTATCTGTACCAACTCCACCATCAATGCTGTCATAACCCTGACCACCCTTAAAGGTGTCATCACCATAACCACCTAACAACGTGTCATTGCCATCTCCACCATCAATTAGGTCGTTGCCACCCCTACCATCAATCAGGTCATTACCAGCAAGACCAGTTAATTGATTCTTTTGACCGTCACCCTTTATGCTGTCATCGTTAATTGTGCCGATAACGTTGTCAAAGTTGACTACATTAAATGTCAATGTTCCTAAACCAGGAACGTTCAGAGCAGAGATGGTTTGGGCTTCTAGGTCGGCAACAGCAGCTACTCCAGACAAAGATCCGGAAGCATCTATAGTGTTGTTGGCAACTTTAGCATCAGCAACAACTTTGTCTACTTTCAAGAGTTGGTCTTGCCCCAATCCACCAGCTTTAGTAACTGTCCCTACTCCTGAGAGGGTAATGGTTTGACCTAGTTTGCTATAGTCTGCGGTATCAAAGCCATCCCCACCGTCAATGCTGTCGTAACCCTGACCACCCTTAAATGTGTCATCACCAGTACCACCGAATAACGTGTCATTGCCATCTCCACCATCAATTAGGTCGTTACCACCTCTACCATCAATTACGTCATTACCAGCCAGACCAGTTAATTGGTTATTTTGGCCGTCGCCCTTAATGCTGTCATTGTTAACAGTACCGATAACGTTGTCAAAGTTAACTACATTAAATGTCAATGTCCCCAAACCAGGAACATTAAGAGCAGAGATGGTTTGGGCTTCTAGGTCGGCAACAGCAGCTACCCCAGGCAAAGATCCGGAAGCATCTATAGTGTTGTTGGCAACAGTAACATCAGCAACTACCCTTTCTACTTTCAAGAGTTGGTCTTTGCCAAATCCGCCAGCTTTTGTGATTGTTCCGACACCTGACAGGGTGACGCTTTTGCCTAAGTTGCTGTAGTCTGCGGTATCAAAGCCATCTCCGCCATCAATGCTATCGTTACCTCGGCCGCCCTTGAATGTATCATTGCCGCCATTACCTGCCAACGTATCGTCGCCATCTCCACCATCAATGACATCATCTCCAAGACCTGCGGAGATATTATCATTGCCTCCACGACCAGAAATCTGATCGTCACCACTAGTTCCCAACAAAAAGTCATTGTTAGGAGTACCCGTAATAATGGACATAATATATAACCTTGATAGTTCTGGATAGTTTGGCAGATCAAATTTATTTGATCGTTGTAATATTCGCATATTACAATGAGATGAATTATAAATTTATGATGAAATCACCATAAACATACTTAACCCTGTTTTATATCTCTGGCAAAAGAAAAATACATAACAATTCAGGGTTTAAAAAATGCATTATTGTGCCATACAAATCGAGAACCAATAAAATTAAGATTTAGGCATTGTATAGAACACTAGTCTCGTAAATCAACGTCTATAGGTAGTTTCAGCCTTTTGTTGCTTCAGAAGCATAGGCAATCCAAGTATCAACAAAAGGTAATCAAAAAATCTAATTGGAAGCATGGAAACCCCTAGCTGGCTATATTGGTTTCTATGTCAATGTATAAGTTATAAAAGTTTACTTTTTCAATAAATGAAGAGATAATGCACACTACAGATAATATTATTTAATGAATAAAATATGTGTTTAATGTGAAGACAAAAACTGATAAATTGCTTTAACATCTTAGTCGGTGAGGGGATCGGTAAAAATATAGTAAACAGATTTAGAGATTACACGTAACATAAGTAAGCAAGTTGTGAAGGCACAAAATAGGGGATGTATTGACATTTATTTTGTACGAATTGTAAGATCGTAAGTATTTATACTTTATTTGGGTAGAGCGATCGCTTGTCTTTGACACTTCCTTCCCCAAAAGGGTACGCCAACGTTTTGTAGTACAGCGATCGCACCCAGATAGATATTGCTAAACTTTGAGCCTTGTTTGCATAATTTCGGATACATTACCGCAAATGCGCTGATATTTTATTTTCTCCTCTTCATAAATTCCGCAAAAACACCGTTACGCTATTCGTATTTGCGATCAAAACTTAGAGCATCCAGTTTATTAGGGCGTGTTTATGACCAACCCTGTAACGACGTTTATCCAAGTCAATCTGGAGATGGCTCTAGAGGTAGCTCAAGAATTGGAGCAAGCTCCATATACTCAACTCAGTGCCTATTGTTTGGAGATTTTACGGGAAATAGGATGTCCTGGTACTGAACTCCCGGTTAACTTACAAACTCGCGATCAGCAGCTAAACTTTATCACAGGCTTTGCATCTTATGCATTTGGGGAGGTACAAAGTGTACAGAGCATTAATTGAAGATATCTTCTTTGAGCCAGAAGAGACAGAAGAAACTACTTTTCCCGCTACAGATAAAGATTTGTTGATTTTAACAGAAAAATTTTTAGCGTTTGAAATTCCTTCCAAGGTTTTCTTACAGGCTATAGCTATTGCTGATTATGATGGTGCAGCTGCTTTTCGCTACGTTGATAATTATTTGACTACTCTCAAAAATAAGAATAAACGTAAGCAGAAGAAACTACTTGTGTTAGGTGCTTCAACTAAGTTTGACAATAATTGATGTGTTTCTTTACAAGCTAATTAACAACCAACCTGATTTAGATAAGATAATTTGCACTACCGATATAGAGACGTTGCATTACAACGTCTCTGCACACATTTGTCCCAGATGGTAATTAGAATTTATCTAGACGCATAGGGTTCTCCCAAGACAAACTTGTTCATAGCTTTTACCAGCTATATTCCAAGTGAATTCTGTTTCTACTAATTGTCTGCCGTTGTGAGACAATTCTGAACGCAGATTTGGACGATCGAATAGTTGACTAATAGCGGTGATGTACTCTGCTGGTTTATTCGCTCGTAATGCGCGTAATGGTTGACTAGCAACATCTACAGCTAATCCTTCTAAGCCGCGATCGCTAGCCACTATCGGTACACCAGCAGCCATTGCTTCTAAAGTTTTATTTTTGATCCCAAACCCAGTCCGCATAGGTACAACACAGATGGTAGATTTATGTAAGTATTCAACCATCGAAGGCACACGCCCAATCACATTAACTCCTGGTTTGTTATCAAGTGCTAAAACTTCTGGTACTGGATGAGAACCAACAATATCAAAAGTTGTATTAGGATAAAGTTTTTGGATTTCTGGCAATACTTCATTACTGAAAAAGCAGACAGCATCAATATTTGCCAAATTATCCATTGCACCAATGAAAATTAAGCGATTTCCACCCGGATCGGCGATCCGGTTGGGGAAAGGAACTAAATCTACGCCATTAGGAATAACAGTAATTTCACTATTGGGGTTAAACTCTTGTAGTTGAATTTTATCTTCTTCTGTTGTCGCGACAATTGCCGAAAACTTAGCACAGTAGTTTTGCTCATAAAGTCGCAAAAGTGGGAGATTAATTTTGTCTCTAAGGGAGTTTTCTGAAATGCTGGTTGCTAGTTGGTTACGACAGGTAGCATAAACAGAACTGTGAACATTAACTATGGTTTTTAGCTGTTTCTGAAAATGTGGCTGCACATAAATTTCATTGACGCTATGTTCGCAGGTAATTACATCACATTTCCCCGCTTCCACCCAGTTATCAATCCATGTTTGCATCTCTACTGAGTAGCGATTAAGTACGCTTGGCGGTGTGCCCTGTTGCAAAAATCTCCCAAAGCGCTGTATTTTCTTCAATATTCCGGTGGTTCCCGAATCTGGCGGGCGTTCAAAAATGGCTAGACGATCGACACAATCGCGTAATCCTGCTACTTCTGCGTCTGTAACATCGCCCTCGCGTTGAGTCACTAGGGTAATAGTATGGCGTTGACTCAGATACTTAAGTAAATTAAATGTCCTGACTTGGGTTCCCCCGCGCGTTGGTGGGTAGGGAAAGGTGGAAGAGAGCATTAAAATGTTCATATAGGTGATAAATCAAATGTGATACATACACCATGACCTCATTGAAGGCTGTATGTCATCATTTGATTAGACAAAGAATGTAGAGACGTAACACTGCTACATCTCTATAAGGGTTCTGGATAATGCATATTTTATTCCATCAGATTCTAGTGACGAAAGATCACAGCAGAATCAAACCCAGTCTGACACCCACAGCAACAGCCTCGGTGCGGCTGGAGACACTGAGCTTTTGAAAAATCGATGAGAGATGAAATTTGACGGTATGCTCAGAAATATGTAAGCGTTTAGCGATCGCTTTATTCCCCAATCCAGAACCAAGCATTCCTAAAACCTCTATCTCCCGTGGTGTCAAGCTTTGTACGGGATTCGTTACCACTTTTTCCCGGATAGACAGTAATTCTACAGCATCCGGGTGCAGCACTACTAAACCAAAAGCGATCGCCTCCACAGCCGCGACAATTTCTAACTCAGTGCTAGTACTGGGCAATATCCCTCGGATACCAGAACGTAATGCCGTCTCTAAATCGATGCTGTCGAGTTCTTCAACAATGACGATCGTTCCTAATGGGTATTGCTTTTCTTGAATCAGCAGCAACTTCTCCCACACCGATTGTTGAAGATTGCTACTCAAATCTACCAGCACTACATCTGGTGATAATTGCTCAATTTCCCTTACCAATACATCCAAATCAGATGCACTCCCCACAACCGTCAGCCGAGGATTGGTAGTCACCACAGCTGATAACCCTGCCCGCACTACAGGGGAAGTGGCAACTACCATCACTCGGATCATGTTGCCTCCACAGCAGTTTTTCCAGAATGCACCTCAAGGTAAATCACAAATTGCTGCTTACCGCGTAAGAGTTGTAGCGGCACAGATCCTTTACTGTCATGGAGATATTTACTTAAATCATTCACACTAGTGAATAATCGCCCCGCAACTCCAATTAAAATATCGCCAACTTGCACGCCAGCAGTTTCCGCCGCACTGCCAGGTAAAATTGACAATACTAGTAAACCCAAGCTACGCCTACTTAAAAGCACGGGTTGTAGTGTAACTCCTAGTTGCGGACGATTATTTTTCTGTAAAAAACGCTCAACAGTCTTGCTGGGAACCGCTACAGCTAAACCATTAACAATCATAGTGTTAATTCCCACGACTCGACCGAGACAGTCGGCAAGCGGCCCCCCAGAATTTCCAGGATACAATTGCAAATCAGCCATTACAGCCTGTGAATTATTTCCATAGATAATTCCAGTTGTCACAGCACCAGTTTCAGCAAAGGGATTACCCACCGCCAAAACTAATTCACCAACTCGCAGCGCTTCCGAATTGCCAATGGTTGCAGCAGTTAAATCAGTGGCGACAATTTTCAGGGCTGCTAAATCCTGCTGTGGATCGAATTGTGTTCGCACCGCATCAAATACCCTTCCGTCTGCCAATTCCACAGTTGCACGGTTGCTAGTTGCGACATGGGCATTAGTAATAATTAGTCCGTCAGATTGCCAAATTACACCAGAACCAACTCCCAGAGAGCCGCTTTTCACTTTCACAGTGTGTAGGCGTAGTTTATCAGCTACCTCTGTCAATTCAGCAGTGATGTTAGTTAATGTTGTGTTTGCCATTTTATACAATTTTCCCGCATGTCAAAGTAGAATTAGTGGGCTGACAATAGTTTTTAGTCGGGTTGGAATAATTGAGACTGTTGCAAGATATTAGTCAACCCAACTTTGGAAAGAAAATTCTGACAGTTCCGAGTTCAAAAGCTCAACGTCCGAGCAAAAAGGTCGAAGTTCCGAGTTCAGAAGCTCAACGTCCGAGTAAAAAGGTCGAAGTTCCGAGTTCAGAAGCTCAACGTCCGAGCAAAAAGGTCGGAGTTCCGAGTTCAGAAGCTCAACGTCCGAGCAAAAAGGTCGAAGTTCCGAGTTCAGAAGCTCAACGTTCGAGTAAAAAGGTCGAAGTTCCGAGTTCAGAAGCTCAAATGAATAGAAAATTTAGATAAATCTGACACAGCTAGTAAAATCCATTCCAAATGGAGATTATTCCTCCTTGGTAGGTCTTTCGCCAACTGCGATCGCTAACTCAATTAACACTCCACCCCGGACAATTTGCACGTTGATAGCTTTACCAATGCGATCGCTATTATTAAGCAGCGCTAGCACATCACCTGTATCGCCCACAGTTACGCCATCGAACGTTACCAAAACATCACCAAGCAGCACACCTGCATTTTCAGCAGGCCCGGAAGTCTCAACATTAACGACAATTACCCCAGTTGCAGAAGTTAAATTCAGAGAAGTTTTCAGGTTCTTTGGTAAACGTACAGGTTGCATTCCCACACCCAAGTAGCCTTTTGAAATGCGTCCTTTTGCTACTAATTCGTCAACCACGCGATCGACTGTAGCAGTAGGAATTGTCAAAGCAACGCCACGCCGCCCCGATGTATTCATCCCCACTACAAAACCAGCAGCATCTACCAGCGGCCCGCCTGCAAAACCAGAGTAAAGGGTGATATCTGGGCGGATGAATTGGTCAATATTTCCGCCACTCATACTTCGCCAAGCACCACTAACCACGCTCACCGCACCCATCGCCGCCCTTAAATCACCTTCGCTACCTCTTGCCAGTCCTAGTACCAGATGACCGACTTTCAGCGTTTTAGTATCGCCAATTTTTGCCACAGGTGTTTCTACATTTTCTAGTTTAAAAACAGCAATATCAGTGCTAGAGTCATGACCGATGAGTGTTACTGGTGCAGTGTGACCATTTGATAGAGTAACAGTAATGTCGTCATAGCGCTGGATCGACTCATCAGAGGTAACAATGATGCCATTCCGCCAGTGAATGCCACTTGGAGAAACACGAGTACCTGCATTAACTGCAACTACAGCACTCCCAGCTTCTTCTACGGTGTCAGCTAAACTGTTGGACAAAGCCAGTAATGAAGACATAAGATTTTTGTGCAAACGTTCTTAGATATTCATATCGTGCCGTTTTATCAACACAGATGACATCGGAAAAATGGGGAGAATTCACCCTAGAAAAATGGCTAGGTTTATATAGCAATTCGGAATCAAACGCACAGAAACAACAGGAACGAGATCCTCAACTTCTTAAAGAAGTCGAGGATCTGCGGATTGCAACGATCGCAAATAAAATGACAGATAAACAAATGCACGCTCAATCAACAGAAATTAACCTGCTCACTCCATCTAAAGACTTACCTCTATATGGCAAGAGAATTTTATTAACAGCACCGAGAAATTATGCTTACAGGTTATCTGAACAAATCATTAAACAAGGTGGTTTACCTGTTTTAATGCCTACTGTCGAAACCTGCTATTCATCTAACTACACTAAGTTAGATATTGCTCTAAACCAGATAGCCGATTTTGATTGGATTCTCTTCACAAGTAGAAATGGCATCACTGCATTTTTTCACCGGATGAATGATTTAGATATTCCTGTATCTATAGTGCAAAAATGTCAATTATGTGCTTTAGGAAAAGACGCAGAAAGCTTATTGTCTTTTTGTGGCAAGGTTGATTTAATCCCAACAGAATCTAGCCCAGCCGGAATTGTGGCAGAATTAGCGAAACTTCCGCAAATTCACGAAAAAAAAGTGCTGATCCCTGCCCCAGAAGTTGTTGGTTTGCCTGAACCTGATATCGTACCCAATTTGATTACAGATTTGCAGAAATTAGGTATAGAAGTAACTCGCGTACCCACATATATCACGCAGGGCTTAGACAAAAGCATCTACGGTATTGAATTAAACTTAATGCGTCAAGGAATAATCGATGTCATCGCCTTTAGTAGTACAGCAGAAGTAGAAAGCTTTTTGACAATGGTCAACTCGCAAAGCGATTATGAGCGTTGCATTATTGCATGTTTTGGCCCTTATACAACTGCTAATGCGCGGAAGTTGGGTATGAATGTTTCCATCGTGTCCAGGAATTATAGTTCATTTGAGGGATTTGCAGAAGCGATCGCAACATTTTTGTCTCTATGATTTCAGTAGAGAGTTTTTGGCCCCACTAACCCCTTAAGAATCTAGAAGATTCTGTATTACCCCACTCCCCACTCTCTCTTTTTATCTACCACATTTAACTCTAGACTAGTAGCACATAAACCCGTAGGATCAACAATGTAGTTCACATTTAACTAGGGATTGTTACATGGCAACTTATAAAGTCACATTAAAGACTCCAGATGAAGAAAAAACAATTGAAGTTTCTGATGATGATTACATTCTAGAGATTGCTAACGAAGAAAATGAGATGGACTTGCCTTACTCCTGTAACGCAGGTTCTTGCTCAACCTGCGCCGGTAAGCTGATTTCAGGTACTGTTGACCAATCGGATCAAAACTTCTTAGACGACGATCAAATAGATGCAGGATGGGTTCTTACCTGCGTTGCCAAGCCCACTTCTGACTGTGTAATCCAAACCCATCAAGAAGATGAGCTTAACGGTTAAGTTAAGAAAGGTGGATTTAAGAAAGAGCAAGTTTTGCCGGGTGCATTAGAACATTCGTTCTAGCGCACCTCAAATCTGAGGTAATGCCGGACTTTCGGCAATAACACACTCTAGAAGATTTCAAATTTTGCACTTTCCTAAGAAAGCTTTATGGGCTAAGTAATTCACACTAAAAAGCGCTCCCTTTTGGAGAGCGCTTTTTATTTGGTTTAATCAATAGCTAGCAGATATGAGGAAATTAGCTAGATCGTGCTAGATTAACTTTGACAACTTTGTTCTTTTCTTCTTCAGCTTTGGGTAGCGTCAGGTTCAAGATGCCATCTTTATAATCTGCTGTGACATTCGTATTTTGAATCCGGGCAGGTAAAGGAATTACACGTTGGAATTTACCGTAGTGGAATTCGCTCTTGATTACACCTTTATCTTCAGATTTCGCTTCAGACTTCCTAGTATTTGATTTTTTAAATCCATGTAGGGTGCGTTAGCGTAGCGTAACGCACCCTCCAAAGCTTATGGTGCGTTACGACGTTCCGTCTAACACACCCTACAGATACTTATATTTTTTTAAAAATAAAATATGATTAATATAGGATTTTACAACTCATTGATATTGAGTATAAGTTCGATTTACTAATCAAGTAGAAGAGATGGATTTATCATAATTAAGGTATTTCCTTAATTAATAATATTAAAAAAGCCTGTTGTATTTTGTTGCTTTCCTAGAGATAATAAAAGACTGTTAACAAAACCCTCACAAAAGATATGTCAAGCAGTTGGATATACCTTATCGCCGCAATCCTTTTTGAGGTTTCAGGCACAACTTGTATGAAGCTATCAGAAGGATTTACTAAAATAGTCCCTTCAGTCTTAATATTTATTTTCTATGGACTTTGTTTTAGTTGTTTGACCCTTGCTCTCAAGAGAATTGAAGTAAGTGTGGCTTATTCCGTCTGGGCTGGATTAGGAACTGTCCTGATTGCGATAATTGGTATCATTTGGTTTCGGGAATCTGCCACACTTATCAAACTTTTGTCAATCGCCTTAATAATTGTGGGTGTAATTGGCATAAATGCAAGTAAATAATTGAAACATTTATGAATCCAAGAAACTATCTTTGGATTCATAAATAAATGTGTAGATATGCAATATAGAGGACATGATATTAGGCATTGCCTCAAATAAAAAATACCTCGTCTATTTAAACATAGACAAGGGACTCAAAATTTATTAAATCCAGCAGAACGACGATAAAGTAACCAGATAAATAACGGTGAACCCAGCAACGCGGTGACGGAACCTACTGGTAGTTCAACTGCTCCTAATCTAGAGAGTAAATCTGCAAAAGTTAGTAACCAAGCACCTGCAAGGGCAGAAAGTGGCAAAACAAAGCGATGATCTGTACCAACTATGAGACGGACACCGTGAGGGACAACAAGACCAACAAATCCAATCAAGCCACTGATGCTGACTGCACCTGCGGCTAAGAGAGTGGCGACACCACCAATTAACAGGCGCGATCGCGTCAACGAAACCCCCAAACCCACAGCCAAATCATCTCCCAAAGCCAGCACATTAACCGATCGCGCCAGTAAACATCCCCCGATTAATGCAACAATAATGTAAGGGCCAGCCGTCGAAATTTCTTGCCAACCGCGTCCATTGAGACTACCAACCAGCCAACTCAGTGCAATTTGAATTTGACCGTCTTCAGCTAAAAGCAGTAATGTAGTTTGTACAGCGCCAAATAAAGAACTCACTGCCACTCCGCCTAAAATTAACCGCTCAACCGAAATTCCCGACCCCGCGCGACCGAGCAAAATAACGATCGCAGAAGTCAAAATTGCTCCTATCCACGCAGCTAAAGGAATTGCGATCGGGAATATTTGCCAGACAATCATCAGAATCACAACTAATCCAGCACCCGCAGAAATCCCCAGAATAAATGGATCGGCAAGACTATTACGTAACATTCCTTGCAGTAATGCTCCTGACATTCCCAAAGCTGCGCCGACAATGAGAGCCGCCGTAATGCGCGGGAGACGCAAATCCCAGAGAATTGTCTGTTTAACCGGATCGCCTTTGTGGAGTATGGCTTGCCAAAATTCCGACATACTTAAAGGTACTGCTCCTTGAGAAAGCGATAGCGCTAACGTTAGCACCAGTGCTGCACTAAGGAGTAAAACAGCCCAAAGTACGCGGTGTTGAGTAAAAATTGTCTTAAATGGTTTAGCCAAATTACGGTCTAGTCTTTTCATTAACTGTTATTCGTCCCTAACAAAGCTGCATTTACATATAGTTTCTCTTTGATGAGGGAGCCGGAGAGTAAAAAGTTGAGCCTCAGAAGCTCAACTTTCAAATTTTAACTCCCTCCTCTCACCCTGCTCCCACGCCTCTAAATATCAAGTTCGCATAATTAGTTATAATTCCCACAGTCATTACACCCCACACGCCAGATGCTCCACTTGGGGAAACCCCAAGACCGCGCTGGCTCCCCTTAAAAAGCTACGGTGTACACACAAGTCTTATAGAGTTGCCCCAGAGCCTTTTGATCCCCCCAACCCCCCTTAAAAAGGGGGCAAAAGTCTCATTAAAGTCCCCCTTTTTAAGGGGGATTTAGGGGGATCTCCAACGATTTTGGGTTTGTACAGAGATGTGTGTACACCGTAGTTAAAAAGGGGGGCAAAGTCTCTAAAAGTCCCCCAATTTATTGGGGGATTTAGGGGGATCTCCAACGATTTTGCTACCGACCAGAGGACTTTTAAAACATCCTCTAAGAATAATTTCTTGATTTAATTAAAATCTGACTTTTCACGTCATGTAGAAAAGCTAACGCTAAAGTTAACCCCTGAGCAAGCTTCCTTACTAGGGAATAGAAGCGACGTTTTCTAGATAAGAGTGAAAAGTCAGATATTGGAATGAGTGGAAAAAGAGATTGTGTCTAATCCTACCGCCAAGTAGAATCAATGCTCAGTTCACTTAGAACTAAGCTTGATAGATTGGCACAGGGATTAACCACGTCCCCAGTTGCGATCGCGCTCAAAACGAAAGTTACGATCGCGAATGTCGCGAAGGTTATTATCGCGGTCATTGCGGCGATTATAGTCGCGGTCATTACGGCGATTATAGTCGCGGTCATTGCGGCGATTATAGTCGCGGTCATTACGACGATTATAGTCGCGGTCATTGCGGCGATTATAGTCGCGGTCATTGCGGCGATTATAGTCGCGGTCATTGCGGCGATCGTTGTTACCAACGTTGCGAAGGTCGTTCTGGCGGTCATAATCACCATTTCTGTAGTGACGACTATGACGTTCGTAGTTACCATCATCGTTGCGTTGATAGCTGTAGTTATCTAACTCAGCAAGATAAGACGCTGGTGTATTAGCCCCAGCTTTTGGAGAAATAGCTAAAGCTGATGCAGATGCTATCAAGCCAGCCAGCAAAATAGAGGTAAAGCGGTTCATAATGTTTAGTCAAAAATTATTGACATTAATTGATGCAAGTCCAGTCTGTTTAGGAAGAGCAGATTCCACAAGTCTTTAAATCTATGCTATCAGTCTTGAATAAATCGGAAAGTTTTATTGGGTGCGGTAATTGAGAAAACTTTTGTTGTATGTGATACTTTCTGACTTTCCAAATCCCATGAAAAGTGAAAATTAAAGTGAGTATTTGAACTGGATAAATCCACCTCTGAACTCCGTTAACGAGTCTTTGATAATTAAATACGTTACGATCGCACCTTCACCAAAACCTACCAGCTAGACAAAACGCACACCAATTATAACTAGTGTGCGTCTGGGGTTATATTTTAGAAATTCTCAAGGTTAGATTTTAGAAATTCTCGAACTTAGCGATCGCATCTTTCATTTTATCCACCACCTCATCAACAGGGATAACTCCCAATTCCCCAGAGGCGCGGGTACGGATACTCAAGGTGTTGGTTTCCACTTCCTTCGCTCCTACAACAGCCATCACGGGTATTTTTTCTTTCTCTGCGTTGCGAATTTGTTTACCTAAGCGATCGCCACTGGTATCAACTTCTGCACGGATGCCCAACGCACGCATCTTCGCCACCACATCTTTAGCAAAGTCTAGCTGTGTATCACCCACGGGTAATAATCTAGCTTGCACTGGCGCTAACCATAAAGGGAAATCACCCGCATATTCTTCAATTAAGATCCCAATCAACCGTTCTAGGGAACCAAAAGGCGCACGGTGAATCATCACTGGACGTTTGCGAACCCCATCTTCGGCAACGTATTCCAACTCAAAGCGTTCAGGTAAATTATAATCTACTTGCACAGTTCCTAATTGCCACTCCCGATCTAGGGCATCACTAAAGATAAAGTCAAGTTTTGGCCCATAAAAAGCCGCTTCTCCAATTCCTTCAAAGTGTTCCATCCCCAAGGTTTCAACTGCACGGCGAATTGCACCTTCGGCTTTGTCCCAAACTTCATCTGAACCGATGTACTTATCACTAGCAGGATCGCGAAAACTCAGTCTAGCTTTAAAGTTTTTCAGTTGCAGCTTATTGAACACCGACAAAATCAAATCCACCACACTGAGGAATTCGCTATCTAGCTGTTCTGGGGTAACGAACAGGTGAGAATCATCCACAGTAAAACCGCGCACCCGCGTTAAACCACCCAATTCACCTGATTGTTCGTAGCGGTAAACAGTACCAAATTCCGCTAGTCGCATTGGTAGTTCTCGATAAGAGCGTAACTCACTCTTATATATTTGGATATGGAAAGGGCAATTCATTGGCTTCATAACAAAGCCTTGTTCCTGTGCAGCCGATTCCTCATCATCTGCCATTAAAGGGAACATATCTTCTTTATATTTCTGCCAATGTCCAGAGGTTTTAAATAAATCTACTCTGGCAATATGAGGTGTTACTACAGATAAATAACCCCGTTTTACCTGTTCTTGCTTCAGGAAGTCTTCTAAAGTACTCCGCAACAGAGTACCCTTTGGTGTCCACAAAGGTAAACCCGGCCCTACTAGATCGGAAAATATAAATAATCCCAGTTCCTTACCCAGTTTCCGGTGATCTCGTCGTAGCGCTTCTTCTTTGCGTCGCTTATATTCAGCCAATTGTTCTGGACTTTCCCAAGCGGTGGCGTAGATGCGCTGTAATTGGGCTTTAGTTTCATCCCCACGCCAATAAGCACCCGCAACACTTTCTAATTCAATTGCTTTTGGGTTTAATTCGCTGATATTTTCCAGATGAGGCCCCGCACACAAATCCCACCATTCATTCCCCAGGTGGTAAATCGTGATTGGTTCGTTTTTGATATCTGCCAGAATTTCTAGCTTGTAAGATTCCTTAATTTCCTGAATCCGGCGTGCGGCTTCTTCTCGGCTGACTTCTTCCCGAATTACTGGCAATTTGCGATTGATAATCTTCACCATCTCTTTCTTGATGGCTTTGAGATCGTTTTCGCTAAATGGTTCTGGACTATCGAAGTCGTAGTAAAAACCGTTTTCAATCCAAGGGCCGATTGTAACTTGCGCCTTGGGAAACAGCTTTTGTACCGCCATTGCCATTACATGAGAAGCAGTGTGGCGAATCTTTTTTAAGTTCTCCGATTCGCTGGTACGCGGTAAATAGATTTTTTCAACTTGTTCTGACTGTTGTGATTGATTTGATGAATTTGGCGACATTGGCTGCTGAACCGTTGGCGAGGTGATTACAAAAGGTGATTTATCTGAATCTGTAGGCTTACTCAACTATAACGACTTTGGTTTTTGCTTTTTTCAGCTTTATCTTCCAACTCCCGAATTAATTTCTCGCCAGGGATAATTTTAATCAGTTAGCTGAGTGGTAAATTCATGATTCGAGGCGTAGGCGTAGCGCGTCGTAGACATCGCTAAGTTACCTGATAAATTGCAACTAGGTGTCCGCTACCTCCCATCGATATATATAGATACTTACTAAAGGAACTGTACAAACCAGATAGCAAGACTATATAATAAATTCTGTGTTATTTGTTACATTTTGTTACGTTTTTCAAAATTATGAGATGAAAATAAATAAAAATAATGTTAAGAAACGTAAATAACGTTAATATTAGCTAAGAAAGTTGGAAATATCCTTCTCATTTATGTCAGACTCAAATTTACCAGGGACTGAGTTGCTGAAAACGGTTTTAGAACCTCTGCTAGAAGATTTTCAGCATTGGTTTACGCGATCGCGCCATTTACTCGAAACTGAGCAGTTATCATTTATGAGTGACCAAGAACAATCTGACTTGCTCTTACGTGTTAAACAAGCGCAAGATGAACTAAGTACGGCAAAGATGCTATTTACTGCTACTGATAAACAAGTCGGGATTGATATGGCAACATTAATGCCTTGGCATCAATTAGTAACTGAATGCTGGAATGTCGCAATGCGCTTTCGTCAAGGGCGTGAAGTCTAAATAGATGGGAGCATCTGTTAAATTTCCGCAGACTACTTAGCAATATCTAACGAAAAGACGCTAAATCAGTCATCACAGAGATAGTACCAAAAGCTTAACAATTTCTTAACATTATTTAGATTAACAAAATAATGTATCCTATGCTACCGTAAGTGGAATAACGGTTGACAAATAGCTTCATATAGATGTAAGCGCATAAGAAGTGCTTAGAATGCTCGTCTTAACTGTGACTCACAGTATCGGCGAAATAAAGAATTACAAAATAAAGTTTTAAAAATTGCTGTTCTGGAGGAAAATCCAATGTTACATCTGCTTTACATTCTTGCTTTTACAATCCTTGCATTTATGGCTGTTGGCAACTTAATTCGTAACCTGATTATGTTCAGTTTCGATCGGGAGCGAACTTACCCCACGAATTCCTCGCCAATGAATAATCAAGGTAACTACGGTTATTATTCATCGAAGAAACGGTTTGTACCCCATCCAGAGTTATTAGATAGCGCGGGCAACTTAATTAAAGAGCCGCTTTTGGTAATGCGTTCGATTAACGTTGAAGATGCGCGTCAACATCTTGATGCACTTTACGAAGCATCTCCAGGACGTAAGAGTGAAAATTCTGAAGAAGCATAAAATTTAGGACTTAGGAGTTTGGGTGTAAATTATGGTTGTTTTACATCCTTAACCCTTTTTTTAGCAGAAATTTATTACCATTCTTGAATCGGAATTTGATTAACCTAACATTCAAAAGTTAATCCTAAAGTCGTATGGTATTATTTATCAGGTTGAGGAAGACAATAAACAGCTAAGTATTTTAAGGTTCTGGCACGCATCAAGATTCAGTCCTGAATTCTAACTGTAGGTTTTTACAACAAAGTGTATTGACAACGTAAATACATCTTGCCTAGACTATGAGGTATAGATGTCTTTTTCGTGCTTAGTAGGTTACTAGCGTAGTTATTGAAGTGAAGTCACGCTCCTCACTTAAATCTTCTTCTAATCAATACTTAGGTAATTTAGCTAAAGCAGTAGAAAAACATCCTGGTTGGAGATTTGAATTTAGTAATGACCAACCCGGAGGATATAATGTATTCTCTGAAAGCAGAAGGTTCTCTTCAAGAACATGAAATAGAATCACAGTTGGAAGTAGCAAGGCAACTTACAACGCAACATCCAGAATCAGCTATCTTATATTCTTGGTCTTTGGTAGAAGCAACTTTGAGACTTATTGCCCAAAAGGAAGAGTTAAGTTTAGAAAGATTTGATCCACTCTACTTAGTGAAGCAATTAGCAATTGAAGGTGTAATTTCAAAATTTGAGTATCAGTTACTAATGAATGCACTCCTATTACGTAATTCTATTGCTCATGGCTTCAAAACTACAGAACTTACACAAAATTCTGTATATGAATTGATAGAGCTTACAGAGCAATTATTGAGAACTCTACACACTAGCGATGAAGCAAAATAACACTACGTTGGAGTGGATGCAAAAAGCCCTGTGCTGAATTTCAGGTCATGCTTAGAGGGTGTTTGAAAAGTATTTCACTGTGATTTTAGGCACTTTTAGATCCCCCCTAACCCCCCCTTAAAAAGGGGGGAACCGGAGTCAAAGTCCCCCTTTTTAAGGGGGATTTAGGGGGATCTAAAACTTTTGATACCGACAAGAGGACTTTTCGAACATCCTCTTAGATCGATCGCACCAATCATAAAATAGGGAGTAGAACGTTCACCACTCCCTACTTTTTCTATGCTTCGATAACTACCCGCAAATTGCCCCGTTTTTTCGCAACACGACAAGCAGTCGTAGTCCCAGAACGCTCGAATTCTAAATCGAGGATGGTGGGGCCGACTCGCAAATTATGAAATGACAGGCGATTAATCGATTCTGGTAAAGCGGGGTCGATTATTCGCAAGCAGTTATTTTGAGCATCAGGTACTAAGTTGACCATCATTTGCAGCAGTTGAAAGACACTACCAGTAGCCCAAGCTTGGGGAGTGCAGGCAACTGGATACTGCACAGGGGCATTATCGCCGTTCCGTTCGTAACCGCAGAATAGTTCTGGAGGACGTTGGTAAGGCTGCCGACTAGTCATATCGAATAAACCTTGGAAAAGTTCTAAGGCTTGATCGATCAGACCCAGCGATCGCAATCCCATTGCAATCAGAGCGTTATCATGGGGCCAAACCGAACCAGTGTGATAACCCATTGGATTGTAAGCGGGTGACAAACTACTCAGGGTACGAATGCCCCAACCATTAAACATATCTGGCGCTCGCAACCGCTCTGCTACACTATAGGCTCTTTCGTGGGTGAAAAGACCCAAATGCAGACAATGACCGGGATTTGAGGTAATACTGTCTACTGGTTTGCCATCTCCATCCAAAGCCAAGGCGCAGAAATCTTGGTCTTCCACCCAAAAATCTCGATTAAAACGAACCTTCAGACTTCTAGCCTCTTCTTGCCAACGATCTGCTAAATCAAGGCGCTTTTTCATCCTCGCTATTTCTGCTAGGCGCATTTTTGCAGCATAGACGTAAGCTTGCACCTCACAAAGGGCAATTGGGCCGTTAGCTAATTCTCCCTTGTGGTTTACAATGCAGTCGCCAGAGTCTTTCCAACCTTGGTTAGCCAGACCGCGTTTAGATATACGGAAGTAGCTGAGGTAACTGTTTTGTTTAGTATTGCGATCGATCCACTCCATTGCTGCTAGAGCATTGGGCCAAAGTAGCTCTAAGAGTTCTTGATCGTGAGTCCAAGCATAATGTTCGGCATACAACATTAGCCACAGAGGAGTTGCATCAACAGTACCGTAGTATGGTGTATGGGGAATTTCTTGACAACGAGCCATTTCTCCCAAACGTAACTCGTGCAAAATCTTACCCGGTTCTTCTTCGCGCCATTCGTCGTCGAATTTACCTTGGTATGTCGCCAGTAATATCAGAGTCTCTTTGGCGATTTGCGAGTTTAACATCAAGGTTTGGGAAGCTGTAATCAGCGAATCCCGCCCAAATAGCGTAGAAAACCACGGCACTCCCGCCGAAACAGTCTTATGCTTACCAAAAGACTGGCGCAACAAATACATATCTTGCTCGGCCCGCTCAATCACTCGATTGAAGGTGCTTTTATCTGAGCTAATGCGGGTAATTTGCTGTACCCAGTTTTGCTCCTCCATCAACTCAGCAGCTTTCGCCTGTCCTAATGTAGTGGCGGCGCTTACGGTTGAACTAGATTGGTTATTTTTCAACATATTCACCCGATAACCCAGTTTTTGGGTTTCGTGAGAAGCCAACTCTAGCTGCCAAACCGCAGTGTAACCCTTGAAATAGTCTGGTTGCCGATGCTGGAATAAAATCCGAGATTCCATCACAGATCCATCCAAACCTTGATAGGCAAGTGTTAAGGATTCTTCCCTAAAAGTTGATGGGTCTTTGGGTACTGATGAAACGGCATCAATGATTCCTTCTTCCGTCGTCGGTTCTACTAGCCGTAAAAGCCTACCTCGTTTTTCTCTGTCATAACCCCTGACTTCAAACAAATCAACAAAATCTGCATCGAAGCTAAGGCTTAGTTCAAAATTGACAGTTGTTGTGCTGTAGTTAGATATCTCTATTTCTTCAAATAGTGCGCCATTGAGGACTATTTCTCGCCGAATTCCGATAGTTTCGGCTCTGAGGCGTTCGTCGATTTTGGGGTTAGTACACAAAGCTGAGAGGGAAAACCCTTTTTCAGCAGTACTACTGAGAAGTACAGGCGATCGCCCTTCAATTTGCAACTCCAAGCGATTCAGAAATCTTGTATCACAACAAAACAGTCCCATACTGGTGGGATTGCCATCATTGAGGGAACAGCCAGAAATATTCCCGATAGTATCTGTCACAAAAAATAAATCATCATCTTTAACCGTCAGTGTCGGTTGCGATCTTTCACTCACAACACAAGGCCACTCCGGGATAGGTAATTGTTCGGCAGGAATAAAAGTTTTTCCATCCAGGAAAATTTTTTCCGGGGTCATTAGCGTATCCGGTGTCATTAGCCAAAGTTCCGCGTACAGGTTGTAGATTTTTGTGGTATTTGGAGAAAAAATCCGCTCTCTAAAAACTTGTTTGAGCTATTCTAGCCAAAATAATTCTTATGTCCTGCTGAAAAAATAGCAGCACTCAAATCCATATAAGTAAATATTTATAAATTTATATTGTACTAAGTCTAAACTCAATACAGGAAGCTGGGATTTTTAGATAATTCTCTGGTCGTTGAATTTTCTCAAGATACGATATATATAATATACTCAGCGAAAATACGAAATTTCCGCTTCTTATTGGGTAAAGAGAGTATTTCTTCCCTAAACTATTATATGATTTTGTCTTGAATATCTGTGGTGTTTAATTAGACAAACTTGCGATCGCTAATTGATTAATTTACTTTAATCAATAATTATGGATTGAATTATACGGCAGTAATGGTTTTTGGGTAAGAAAATTTATTTAGTTGGTGTGAATCTCAAGTGGGCGATGTCTACGCCGACGCATGAAGTCTCAATTATCGGTGGTCGTTTGTGAAAATAAAGTCAAAAAGATATAGTAATCAGTTGTCTTGGTACTTAAATTTGCCAGATTTTACCTGTGCAAGCATATTTCCAAGTTAGTCAAGAATGTATATTGAGCGTAGTAGGTTGTCAATCAACAAATCAATTTGGTAACAAAATGTTGCGCCTGCTTGGGCGAAAAGCGCATTTTAGCGTTCTTTACATATTGCAACTCTCTATTTAACTTGAGAGTCCCTTGGAATTTGTACAATGCAGCTGTGACGTGGATCTGATCGAGGTTGAGCGTTTAACAATAATTCATGAGCATTTCGACTTCTGTGCTGAGCGATCTGCTAAAGTCCCTACCATACTTGCGGCCCCAGCTATATTTTAAGGCTTCACTAACGGCGCTCTCCCACGCGATGGAAGATCAAGTTTTGGCTGCGACTTTAGCCCAACCCCTTGTAATTGCTAGTTTTCAGCGAGAGCGATTCTACCGCCAAGAAGCTCATCGCTATCAGCGACTTGCCTTGCGAAGTAACCAAATATACGTATTATCTGCTCCAGAAACGGATTTTACCAACAGTTCGGAACACTACGAAAAGATCGCTTTTGAACCAAAGGACGGTTTAAGTCATGAGTGGCATTTGGTAGTGATTGCTGACAATTATGCAACTTGTCTCGTTTGTCGAGAAAGCCTTGGTTCTATTGCTAAAAACAAGCAACTACCAGAACTAAGCCCTAATCTGGATATAGATACAGCCCGAAGATTTGAGGGAGTTTGGACATCGGAAAGGGGAGTTAGCCTGAAAGCAGCCGAATTGCTGTTAGACAGGATTTTGGTTTACAGACCCGAACTGGCAAATAAAATTGAGGAGGCCCGTCAGAGGTTTGGCATCGGACAGCCGCGAAGCAACTCTGGAGCAGAACAGTTTAACGAATATGCTTGTGACATCGATACAGATCCCTTTGTGCAGCGCTTAGTAACTTATTTGCAAGCTAGTCAGTACAAATTGCACAAAGCCTACCGTTCCATTGCTGCCCAAGCACGAAAAGAAAGATTAGTCAACTCAATTAGTACTGCGATTCGGCGATCGCTCGATCCTCATGAAGTTCTCCAAGTGGCGGCACAAGAATTAGGACAACACCTAGAAGCTTGTCGCTGTCTAATTTACCGCGCTCAAGCCACAGATAGCCAAGCGATCATTGAACACGAGTTTTTGAATCCTGGTATTTTATCGGTTCGTGGGCAAACTTGGGAATTAGAGAAAAATTCCCTCTTTCAGGACATCGTGCAACAAGGCGAGGGTGTTTGTATTAGCGATACACTAAATGACCCTCGTGTGAACAATTCCCCAGGACTTTCCTTGATTGCCAAAAAGTTTGCCATTCGTTCTTGGCTGATGGAACCGGTATTTTATCAGGGGCGATTATTGGGCATTGTGGAATTGCACTACTGCCGAATGCCACCGCACGAGTGCCAACCTGGGGAATTAGATTTGGTAGAAGCGATCGCCACCCAAGTAGGAGCAGCCCTGATCCAAGCGGAAGCCTACGCTAACCTAGAAGAACTTAACCAACAGCTAGAAGCCCTAGACCGCACCCGCAGTAACCTAATAGCCATCACTGGACACGAACTGCGTACCCCCCTATCCACCATTCAAGTGTGCTTAGAAAGCCTCGCTAGTGAGCCGGATATGCCCTTGGAGTTGCAGCAGATTATGCTCAACACTGCGCTTTCTGACTCAGAACGGATGCGAAAATTGGTACAAGATTTCCTCACACTTTCCAACTTAGAAAGCGGTAGAGTGCAATGGCATCCAGAATCTCTCACTTTACAAGAGTGTGTGGATTTAGCGCTCAGTCGCAATCGCCCCCGTTCCTCAACGGAAAAACCACCAAAAATCAAGACTCAAATTTCCGAAAACCTACCTTTGGTGAGGGCTGATGGTGATTGGCTAGTAGAGGTACTAGCAAAACTCATGGACAATGCTTGTAAATTTACGCCCTCTGAAGGAGAAATCACCATTAAAGCGATTTGCAACAGCCATCAAATGGTCGAGGTGACTGTGGCTGACACTGGACGCGGTATTGAGCCGAATCGTTTAGAAGTCGTTTTTGACCGCTTCTATCAGGAAGAGGGAGCGCTACGCCGCACCACTGGCGGAACTGGACTTGGTTTAGCTATTTGTCGTCAAATTGTTAATGGCTGGGGTGGAAAAATTTGGGCAGAGTCAACTGGCAAAGATCGGGGTAGCCAGTTTCACTTCACCATCCCGATTGTTCAGAATAGCCATGAGGAAAAGCGGGCAAAAGTCAAGAGTAAATAGGTATTAGTCCTTTGTCGATTGAGCATGGGGCATTGGGCATTGGCTTTTAAAAAATGACAAAGGACAAATGACTAAAACACTAAAAACTGTTACAGTCTATAACGCGATCGCAACACGACCCTGGTTGCAGTGTTAGGATTCCCTAAAAACGTTGAGAGAATCATCTTTTATGGCAGAAACACTCTCTGGACAAACCCCACTATTTCCTGGCAGCACTGGTGGCTTGCTAAAGAAAGCAGAAGTGGAAGAAAAGTACGCTATCACTTGGACTAGCCCGAAAGAGCAGGTATTTGAATTACCTACAGGTGGTGCTGCTACTATGCGGAAAGGTGAAAACCTGCTGTATATAGCTCGTAAAGAATATGGCATCTTTTTGGGCGGTCAGCAACTCCGCCGGAAATTCAAAATCACAGACTACAAAATTTACCGGATTTTACCCAACGGAGAAACTACCTTACTTCACCCAGCTGATGGTGAGTTCCCCGAAAAAGTGAATGCAGGTCGTGAAAAAGTGCGTTATGTCCCACGCAGCATTGGGCAAAATCCCAATCCATCACAACTCAAGTTTAGTGGTAAAGCTACCCACGACGTATAGGGACTAGGGACTGGGGGTTGAGGACTGGGGCTTCCAGCTGTTGGTTAAG